>JBAVIQ010000560.1:0-6941 GCA_049687035.1 Steroidobacteraceae bacterium | reverse complement strand
CCCTCGGCCGACGTGACGTCGACTACGCCGACGAGTGATTTGCGGCTACGGCAGGCGTAGCGTGACCTGCAGCGGCCGATGGTCGGAGCCCACGTCGGGTCCGATTTCATGCTCGGTGATGCAACTGCCCCGCGGCACCAGCACGTGATCGATCGGCAACGCGAGCGGCCAGAATCCCGCCTGCCAGGTCGGCCGCCACGCCTCGCCGGCGAATGCGTCCCGCAGTCCTGACTCGGTCACGAGCCGTGCGAACGCCGGTGCGTACGGCGTCAGGTTGAGATCTCCCAGCAGGATCGTCGACTCGGGCTGTGTCAACGCCAGTGCAGCCGCCCGTTGCAGCACGCGGTCGCGCGCAACCTGCATTTCCGGCACCACCGGCCAGCGTGTGTGCAGCGCAATCACTCGCAGCCTGCGCCCGTGGACGTCGACATTCGCGACCAGCGACGGCAGGCCGTCGTCCGCGAAGTCCACCGGCTGCACGTCATCGATGGGCCACCGACTCAGCAGCGCGATGCCGTAGGGGTCGTCGCGCGGTATCACCTTGCGGTACGGGTAGCTTGGCGCGAGCGGCTCGAGCGCGACCACCCACTGCGGCGTGATTTCCTGCAGAGCGATGATGTCGGCGTCGCTTCGACTCAGCCAGGCGACCATCGCGGCATGATCGGTGTTCGCAAACCGTGCATTCGCGGTCACGACCCGCAGCAGATCGTCGCCGCAGGTCAGCGCGACCGGCTCGTTCGCCGAAGCGCGGCCGCTCAGCAGCGCACCAGGCAGCCACTGCATCGCGACGGTGACGCATGCCACGACCATCATCCAGGGCCGGCGCAGGACCAGCGACGCGAGCAGCAACGCAAGCGCGGCAGCGCCCACCTGCCACCGGAAATGCACAAACAACTCGAAGGGCCAGCCGAGCGGCGCGAGCAGTCCCGCAAACGAGGCAGCCGCCGTCCCGATGAGCGCGATGCTCACCGCACGCGACCAGGTTTCGCGGGACAGGCGCATGTTTACAAAAGTAGGCGAACGCCGGCCCGCAGTGATTCAGAGTGCGACGGCGCGCGACCGTTGTCCGCAGTAGAGCACTTCAAGGCGACGCACGCCCTTCATGCGTCGCGAAGACCGACGCACCTCGCCCATCAGGTGCAGCAACAGCCCTGCGTCGTCGTTCATGCCGCCCGTGCAGTAGTCCTCGCTCATGCCCAAGTGCAGCACGGTCACGTGCTCGAGGTCGGCGCGGTTGTAGACGGCCACGCCGACCGGGCGGGCGGTCACCGTCTCCACGGCGAACAGGCACTGGACGTCCGGCAGGCTGCCCACGCGCACGCTCAGCCCCTCACCGTCGTCCACGATCTCGGGTGGGCCGTACCTGTCGATGACGTCGACGATGCCGCGTGCGAAACGATCCTGGCAGCCGTTAAAGAAGAGGATTCGCTCGAGCGCATGGCGCTTGTGGCGAGGGAGCCGCGACGTGAATTCGATTCCCCGCATGAAACTTCCCCGGCCGCTGATACGGCCTCGGACGGAGGTGCGACCGATCATGCTCGCGGGACCAACTTATGTCGAGTGGACCGACCCGAAAGTGTTGCTGCAGCGCCACAAGAACGCCCGGACCCGGGCGGGCAAAACACATGTATTTTTTTGAATTGCTTCATGTTTTTGACATCCTGGGTGGAGTGTCAGAGCCACTTCGCGTGCAATGGCGGCACGATGCCCCGCAAGCCCTTGCCGGTCCCGAACGCGGCCGATCCAGCCGTTCGCGCCACCCCTGTTCCGGACGCGATGCTTGTGGACGTGGTCGTGCTCACGGCCGACCAGGAGCTGTTTCTGTCGGTGCGCGAAGCGGTCGGCGAGCACAACCCGGTCTGGCGTGCGCGCTCGGCCGATGAGGCCGCCGACCTGCTGATCAGCGGACGCTGCGGCGTGCTGGTCATCGACATGGCCGCGGTGTCGACCGCCGCCGATACCCTCATCGAGCAGATCGTCGAGCAGTTCCCTGACGTCATCGTCTGCGTCGCCGGCACGCGTGCCGACGAACCCCTGCTGGCCCCGCTGATCAGCGACGGCCTCGTCTACCGGTTCATGCACAAACCCGCGTCGGCGCGGCGGGCGGGCATGTTCCTGCAGGCGGCAATCCGCCGGCATGTCGAACGCCGCGAGGGGCGCGAAGCCAGCGACCCGCTGCTGCCGCTGCTGCGCAGTCTGCGCCGCCCGACGGCTGGCATGCCCCGCGGGTACCTCGTCCTGATCGGCCTGGTGACGCTCGCGCTGGTCGTCCCGCTCTTCGTCGGCGGCGGGCCGGATGCCCCGGAGGCGACGGCAGTCGCGGCGGCACCGGTGACGCCCGCCCCGGAAACCACATCAACACAGCGCGCCGATCCGGTCCTCTCGCGAGCCCGGGCAGCGCTGCAGGCCGGCCGACTCGAGGCGCCCGAAGGCCGCAACGCGCTCGACCTGTTCCAGGCCGTGCTGCTCGCGCAGCCCGAGCACCCGGAAGCGCGGGCCTCGCTCGCCAGAACGGTCGACCTGCTGCTGCAACGCGCGCAGCAGGAGTTGGACGCCGGCCATAAGCCAGAAGCCGAACGGCTCGTGCAGCGTGTGCTCGCGGTCGTTCCCGATGACCAGCAGGCCCGGACCCTGGCACGCCACATCAATCCGCCCGACACGCCGTCGCGCCAGTTGTCGCGCGAGCAGCGCGCAGAGGTGGAAGCGCGCCTGGCCGAGAATACGACCGCCTCCCCGCGGCCGCCCACACGCGCGCGGACGCTCGAAGAAATCCAGACCGAACTCGCCTCGCTGCCGGGGCCCGTCACGAAACTATCCGGTACGTCCAGCGCCTCGACGGCCGCTGCGCCGAAGACACCGGCATCGGTCGTGCGGCCCGATCCGCTCGCGCCACGCTTCGTCAACCCAACCCGGACGATCGCCCCCGCGGCGCGCAGTTACGCGCGCGACCCGGTGAATGCACCGCCGACCGCGGGAGTGACCGGTCCGACGGCGCAGCACTCGCCTGCAGAGCCTGTGGTCGAGCCAACGGCCTCCGTGACGACCGGGTTCGTCGCCGCTGATCACCTCGTGGCCCGCGAGCCGGTGCCTGAGTCCGTCTCGGACCACGGTCGCGTCGCCTGGTAGAGGCGCTCGAACCAGCGAGCCTCAGTGTCCGCCGAAGTGCGTGAGATCGACCTGCTGCGCAGGTTTTGCCACCTCGACCTGCGATCCTCGCGCACTCAGCGCAGCGCACAGGCCGATCGCACCTTCCGCTTCGCCATGCACCAGGTACGTATGTGGCTTGCCACCGACGCCGGCGTGCCAGCGCAGCAGGTCTTCCTGGTCGCCGTGGGCCGAGAACCCGCCGAGCGTGTGGATGCGCGCGTTCACCTTGAACTGCTCGCCGTGGATGCGCACGTGCTCGCGCCCATCGACGATCGCGCGCCCTAGCGTTCCCACCGCCTGGAAGCCGGTGAAGATCACGTCGCACTCGCGCTGTGTGATGTTGTGCTTGAGGTGATGCACGATGCGCCCGCCGTTGCACATCCCGCTCCCCGCGATGATGATCGCGCCGCCCCGCAGCAGGTTGATCGCCATCGATTCCTCGGCAGAGCGGCAGAGCTTGAGGTTCGGCAGCGTGGGTAAGCGGTCGGCATCGCGGCGCGCGGCGCTCGCTTCCACGTCATACAGCTCGTGATGCTTCCAGTAAACCTCGGACGCCTCGATGGCCATCGGACTGTCCAGGAACACCTGCCAGTCGCCGACGCGCCACTCGTCGAAGTGCGTAGCGAGTTCATAGAGGACTTCCTGGCTGCGTCCCACCGCGAACGCTGGGATCAGCACGTTGCCGCCACCCTGTCGCGCCGCGCGCAGGATCTCGCCGAATTCCTGCAGCGTTTCGCTGCGCTCGCGATGGCGGCGATTGCCGTAAGTGCTCTCCATGACCAGGACGTCCGCGATGCCGTCACCTTCCGGATCGCGCAGGATCGGCGAGTCGTACTGCCCGACGTCGCCACTGAAGACGATGCGCGCGCGTGCGCCCTCCTCTTCGAGCTGCAGCCACACGCTGGCGGAGCCGAGAATGTGGCCGGCGTCGCGGTAGGTCAGGGTCACCCCCGGAAGAACTTCGGTTGCGCGACCGTACGCCATAGTCTTGAACTGCTGGATCGTCTCATCCGCGTCCACGCGCGTGAACAGCGGATCGGGAAAGCCACGCGCATGCCGACCGCCGTGTTCGGCCTGTCGACGACGGTAGCGCTCCGCTTCGCGCTCGGCCATGAAGGCGCTGTCCGCCAGCAGGATGCGCGCGAGATCGCGGCACGCCGGAGTCGCGAAGATCGGCCCGCGGAACCCGCGCTTGCGCAGCAGCGGCAGTCGTCCGCAGTGATCGATGTGCGCGTGGCTCAGCACCACCGCGTCGATCGCCGCGGCTTCGAAGGGGAAAGGCTGGCGATTGCGGCTGTCGGGGTCATCGCCGCCCTGGATCAGCCCGCAGTCGAGCAGCAGCGTACGGCCGCGAACGGTGAGGATGTGGCAGGAACCGGTGACTTCACCGGCCGCGCCGTAGAACTGCAGGTGCATCGTGCGAACCGCCTCAGGCGATTCGCTGCCCGACGGCGGCTTCGCCTTCCTGTTGGATCTGAACGGCCGCCACCTGTCCGTCGCGCAGCAGCTTGACGCAGGCCTTGACCACCCTCGCATCGTACCGGCGTCCGGCCTGCGACTGAAGCTCGTCGAGGCACGCCGTCAAGGTCAGTGCCGCTCGGTGCGGTCGGGGCGAAAGCATCGCTTCGACGGCGTCGGCGACAGCGACGATCCGGGCCTCGAGCAGGATCTCCTCGCCTTTCAGCCCGCGCGGGTAGCCCGAACCGTCGAGACGCTCGTGATGCTGGCGCACGACTTCCGCCACGGCCCAGGGGAATTCGATGGCACGCAGGACTTCGCAGCCGCGCTCGGCGTGCGTCTTCACGAGTTCGAACTCCGAGGCGGACAGCATGCCGGGCCGCCACAGCAGTTCGCGGGGAATCTGCAGCATGCCGACGTCGATCAGCTGACCCATCACGCGCAGACCGCGCACGGTGTGACCCGGTAGCCCGAGCGCAGTGCCGATGCCGGCCGCATAGT
Source organism: Steroidobacteraceae bacterium (assembly GCA_049687035.1). Classification (GTDB taxonomy): domain Bacteria; phylum Pseudomonadota; class Gammaproteobacteria; order Steroidobacterales; family Steroidobacteraceae; genus RPQJ01. The sequence goes on along the minus strand of JBAVIQ010000560.1, from coordinate 1,835 downwards.
CGCCAACGCGGCGCGCGCGCCCGGTCTTGCACGCATCCTGTGCCTCGGCCAGTTGGGCGAGGGCCTCGATCGCGCCGAACATCACCCGCTCCATGTGATCCATGGCGGTGACGATCTCGGCATCCGAACGGCGGCGGCGCAGCAGCTTCGTTGCTGCGTCGGCAATGTGTTCGACGTGTCGACGGTCGTCGTCGTCATACGGCTGGGCCGCGTCTGCGACGAGCAGTACGCCTGCGAGGCGGCCGCCGTCGAGCATCGGCATCACGAGCTGGCGCTGGAGCCGCCCCGGCAATCCCGCCGCTCGCAGCGCAGCCGTTCCTTCCTCCGCTTCACGAATCACGGGGCGCTGCGATGCCGCGCATTCGCCCAATGCCGTTTCGAGCGGCGGCGGTCCGCGCCAGCGCGTGAGCGCCGTCAGCGGCTCGGTGGCTTCGGAGCCGCGGCGTGCGGCCAACTCGAGCGCGGTTGCGTCGCCCACCGGCAGGAAGCAATAGCCCTGCGTGCTGCGCGTCAGGTCCCGCGCCAGCTGCAGCGTGCGGTCGAGAATTTCGGCTTCTGTGAGCCCGTGCGAACGCTGCGCGAGTTCAAGCAGGCGGCTCACGCGCAAGTGGTCGCGCTCATTGCGCTCGGCGACACGCTTCGAGCTCGCAACGTCCCGCGCGGTCAGTACGCGGAAGCCAGTCTGCTCGTCGAGTGCAGCAAATGCGACTTCGACATCCAGCGCCTGTCCGTCCGGACGTCGCCAGCACACGTCCTGGCGCAGTGCCCCGGTGACGGTGCGCTCGAGGCGGCGCGGCGTCGAATCGGCTTCACCTTCGACCTCGAGGGTCTGCAGCGTGAGCGTGCCGAGACGTTCGCGGTCCGTGTTGAGCAACGCGAGCAGCGCCCGGTTGCCGTAGCGCAGGCGGCCCTCGCCATCGACGACGCCGCACGGCTCCGGCGCCGCTTCCAGCGCATCAGCAAGTGCAGCGAGTTCCTGTTCGCGCGCGTGCGTTGCCAGTTCGGTACTGACGTCCCGCGCGGTGAGCAACCAGCTCGCCCGGCCGGCATAGCTCGTGAGGACACGCCGCAGTTCGAGTCTTGCTTCGCTGCCGTCTGGACGTTGCCAGTGCAGCATTGACTCGTGCGTCGAATCGTCGCTGAAACCGGCCCCCGGCAGCATTTCACCGAGCGGCTTGCCACGCATGGCCGCGGCTTCCTGCCCGACCAGGCTCGCTGCTGAATCGGTAGCTAAGTGCACGAGTTTCGAGTCGATGTCGACGATCCACGTTGGCGTGGGTTGCGCTGCGAATGCGCGATCGGCGTCATTGACGGCCGACTGCAAACGCGCACGTGCTGTCTGCAATTCGTTGATCCGCGCCTCGAGCAGCGTGACCTTGCCGATCTCGGCGCGCGATTCTTCCGCGACGCCGCGCGCCTGCGATTCGGCCTCGACGGCCTGGCGTTGCGCGGTCTCCAGCTCGCGGATCCGCAACTGCAGCTCGCGGATGCGTACCGATTCTGCCGCGGCGAATTCGGCACGGGCGCGTGCCTCGTATTCGGCACGATCGCGCGCGACGCGTTCAGCCACAGTCAGCTGCTTGTTCGTCGCCTCGACGTCACGCAGTTGCTTTTCGAGGTCGCTGAGCCGCCTGCGATCCTGTTCGCGACGTTCGAGCAGTTCGGGCACCAGCACGGGCATGCGCATCGTCCCGGAGCCAGACGGCGCTTCGTCGAGGGTCGCGGCGAGTTCCTCCAGTGTCGAACCCCGAGGGAAGAACCTTTGCGCCCCGACCTCGGCGGCAAAGGCCTCGTATTTCGGGCCTTCGACACGGAACGAATGCAGCAGCACGGGC
>JBAVIQ010000559.1:0-1877 GCA_049687035.1 Steroidobacteraceae bacterium | reverse complement strand
GTCGATACCGCCGCACCGGACGTGCTCGTGCTGCGACCGGCGTTATTGAACGTCGAGGTCAACGCGCCGGACATCATGACCGCCGGCATCAACCGCACGGTCGTTCGCTCTGCCGGCCAGATGACGCTGTTCCTCGAACTATGGGATTCCTCGACCAATACGCTGCTGGCTCGAGTGATGGATGCGGCAGCCGATGAGGATGCGTTCGGCAAGCAGGCGAACCGCGTCACCAACACGCAGGCGGCCGACGAGATTCTGCGCAACTGGGCGCATGAATTGCGCGTGCGACTGGACGAGATCAAGGGCAAGTAGACTGGGGGCGACGTAGGGGTCGCCGGGCAACCGACCCGAAAAGAAAAAACCCGGCACCTAGCCGGGCTCTCAAACGACTGACTTCGCTGGTCCGCTGTCCGTGGGCGTGCCCTGGCTGCCGATACCTACACGGCGGTCTGCTCGGCTGGCGCCACTTCGCGTTCTATCTTGCGGGCGCTCGTGCGCTCGGCGACACGCAGGTCGTATATCGTCTGCAGGTTGAGCCAGGACTGCGCATCGCCACCGAAATAGCGCGCCAGGCGCATCGCCGTATCAGCCGAGATGCCACGGCGCTTCAACACAATGTCATTGATGCGCGGCGTTGGCACATGCAAAGCCTTGGCCAGTGCGTTCACACTGAGACCCGACGGTTTGAGAAAGTCCTCTTTCAGAATATCGCCGGGGTGAACCGGGCGCATGCCGTTCTTCAGCGCCATGACTCGTTTCTCCATCAGTAGTAGTCCACGATCTCTACATCTTCCGATCCGGCGGCCGTCCATCGAAAGCACAGGCGCCATTGGTCATTGATGCGGATGCTGTGATGGACAAGCCGATCATTGTTCAGGGCCTCCAGCCGATTTCCCGGAGGCGATCTCAGGAATTCCAACGTGGCAGCCGCATCCAGCTGTGTGAGCTTCCGGGTCGCGACCGTCACGATGCCGCTGAAACGCTTCGACTTTCCAGTCTCGTAGAGTGACTGCGTGTCGGCGCAGCGAAGGCTGCGGATCATGACCCAAACTTATAACGAGTACCGTTAAGCGTCAAGCTTGGCCGGGCTCCGGAGGTACGGATCTCCGTCGGTCGAAACGCGGTGGGTTTCGCCACAAGGAACAACTCAAATGGCAAATGGAGGCTAGGGTCGCGCCCCCAATGTCAGGCTAAGCGCCCGATTCCACGCAATCCCTTGCATGGGACTCACGTGACATACCCCCAACTCTACCCCCGCGTTGGTGCTGCTGCCCCCGGTTCTCGCGGGATTACTTCGGACTCTATTGCCGCCGCACCACGTCGGATTCAGTGCGGTACACGATCAGCAACCATGCGAGGAATACTCGGGACGCTCGATCAGTATCGAGAGAGTTGCCCGGCAGTTCGCAGTTGAGCGGCGAGTCGCTCAATGAACCGCCCTTCCCCGTCGCGCCGGCCGGATGACGCCGACGTACAGTCGAACCCATTCCCGCCTAGTCGCTGGGTCAACGTCGCGCCGTCGCCGCCAGTCGCGGATGAGGCCCCAGGCTAGGTTCGCGAGAACGTCGTCGATATCCATGCCCGACAACGGGCAGGCGCTGAGCGCCACCACCGTATGGCCGCGGTTCACCCCCCCCGAATCAGGGGATCGGGCGGAACCAGATCGCCTTGCCGGACAGTCCGCGCACCCGCAGCAGTAACGTCGGACCGATCGACGACACCGCGACGGCACCGCAGAGGTTGCCGGAGCTCGGCGCGTTCAGTGCGGCATTGCGCAGCGACAGCGGCGACGGCGTCGTCCCGTACTGCTCGCACTCCGAGTCGCCGTAGAGGCCGTATGCCTTGTCCTTGGCATCGACGAGTTCCCAATAGCCGTA
>JBAVIQ010000558.1:0-2923 GCA_049687035.1 Steroidobacteraceae bacterium | reverse complement strand
CCACGAGAACAGGAAACGCGGCGCGAAACCGCGGCCGCACATGCCGTAATTGCCGGCGCCGTAGGACGCCCCGCACTGGATCGTCACCTGCGGCACGGTCGCGTTCGCGACGGCCTGGATCATCTTCGAGCCGTGCTTGATCATCCCCGCGCGCTCGGACTCCTTGCCGACGATGTAGCCGGTCGTGTGCTGCAGGTAGATGAGCGGCAGTCCCGACTGGCAGCACTGCTGGATGAAGTGCGTCGCCTTGCTCGAGCCCGCAGGATCGAGCGGGCCGTTGTTGGTGAGGATTCCCACCGCGAACCCGCCGATCGACGTGTGCGCGCAGACGGTGGCCGGGCCGTAAGTCGGCTGGAACTCCATGAAGTCGGAGTCGTCACAGAGGCGGGCAATGATCTCGCGCATGTCGACGGGCTTGCGGCCATCGACGGGCATGATGCCCAGCAGTTCGTCGGCCGGATAACGCGGTGCCGCAGCTGCGGGCAGCGGCGATTCATGCCGATGCCACGCGAGGCGTCGCAGGTGCTCGCGCAGCGCGCGAATCGCATCGGCATCGTCCTCGGCGAGGTATTCGGCGAGCCCCGAGACGGTGGCATGCATCAACGCGCCGCCGAGTTCTTCCTCCGTTGCGATTTCACCGGTCGCCGCCTTGAGCAGCGGCGGGCCCGCGAGGAAAGCGCGCGCGCGGTCCCGCACCATCACGACGAAATCCGACATGCCGGGCATGTAGGCGCCGCCGGCGGTGGCGCTGCCATGCACGATCGTCAGCACGGGAATGCCCGCGGCCGACATGCGCGCAAGACGCGCGTAATGCGAACCGCCGAAAATGAAATCCTCGACGCGATAGCGCAGCAGGTTGGCGCCCGCGGACTCGACCAGGTGCACGAACGGCAAGCTGTTCTCGAGCGAAAGCTGCTGGGCCCGCTGGAATTTTTCGAGTCCCATGGGTTGCAGGGCGCCGGCCTCGATGCCGGAATCGTCGACGACGATCACGCAGCGCGAGCCGCTGATCTGTCCGATGCCCGCGAGCAACCCGCCGCCCGGCGTCGATTTCTCGGGATCGGCGTTATCCAGCAGGTAACCAGCGCAGGCCGAGAGTTCGAGATAGGGCGCGCCTGCATCGAGCAGCAGCGCCAGTCGCTCGCGTGGCAACAGCTGGCCGCGCTTGGCGAACCGGGGCCCCGCGCGACCCGACGCCGCCGCCGTGCGGTCGCGCAATTCGTCGTGGCGGGCGACCAGCGCCAGCATGTGCGCGCGGTTTTCCGCGCAGGCGGTGTCCGCCATGTCCAGGGACGACTTGAAGACCGGCATGCCTCACACCTTGGCGACTCGACCTGCCGATCGTAGAGCAAGCGCTTGCTTGAATAAAGAGGTGGCCCTAGGATTGTGGCGTGGAACCGCTCCGCCTCTGTCCTGCCCGCCTGACACCGGAACACGTCGCATTCCGGGAGACGGTTCGCCGCTTCGTGGCGCGCGAGCTCGAGCCGCACGTGACGACGTGGGACGAGGCGGGTGGATTCCCGCGCGATCTGTACCTGCGCGCAGCGGAGGCGGGCCTGTTCGGGCTGCGGTTGCCGCAAGAATTCGGTGGCGTGCCCGAGGCCGACTTCCTGCACACGCTGGTCTCCTGCGTCGAGCTGGCCCAGTGCGGCTCCGGCGGGGTGCTGGCCTCGCTGATGTCGCATTCGATCGCCGCGCCGCCGATCGCTGCGCTCGGTGCGCCCGAACTGCAACGCCGTACGCTGCCACGCATCCTGTCCGGCGAGTGGATCGCGGCACTCGCGATCACCGAACCGTCCGGCGGCTCCGACGTGGCTGCGCTGCAGACGACGGCACGGCGTGCAGGCGAGTCCTACGTCGTGAACGGCGAGAAGACGTTCATCACCTCCGGCATGCGTGCCGACGTCTACACGGTCGCGGTGCGCACCGACCCCGATGCAAGAGGCGCGCGTGGGATCTCGCTGCTGGTGATCGAGCGCGATGCTCCCGGCTTCACGCGGACACAGCTGCAGAAGATGGGGTGGTGGGCGTCCGATACGGCGCATCTGCGATTCGACGAGGTCCGCGTGCCGGCAGCAAACCTGCTCGGTGCGGAGGGCGAGGGTTTTCGCGCGATCATGCATAACTTCACGGCCGAGCGTTTCTCGATGGCCGCCATGGCACTGGGATTCGCGTGGGCGTGCTACGGCGAGTCGCTCGAGTGGGCGCGGCAGCGGCGCACGTTCGGACAGCGTTTGATCGATCACCAGGTCGTCCGGCACCGCTTCGTCGACATGTTCGCGCGGATCGAATCGACGCGGACGCTGCTCGAGGACGTGGCCTGGCGGCTCGACCACGAAGGCAGCGCGGATCCGGGGGTCGTCGCGTCCGTGTGCATGGCGAAGAATACGGCGACCCGCACGATGCAGTTCTGCGCGGACGCGGCGGTGCAGACGCTCGGTGGCATGGGGTACATGCGTGGCACCAAGTCCGAGCGCATCTATCGCGAAGTGAAGGTCAACATGATTGGCGGTGGCGCGGAAGAAATCATGAAAGACCTGGCCGCGCGCCAGCTGCAACTGTGAGCGCATCGGCGAAGCCCAGGGTCCTGCGCAAACGCAAGGCCGCCGACGTCGATACCAGCCGTCGCCAGCAGCTGTTGCGCGCGTCCGCGCGCCTGTTTCGGGAGAAAGGCTATGACGGCACGTCGGTGCGCGACATCGCGCAGGCGACGGGCATGCAATCGGGCAGCTGGGTGTACCACTTCGCCACCAAGCACGACATGCTCGAGGCAGTGATGAAGGAGGGGTTGGTTGATGCGCTCGCGCGCATCGAGGCCATCACCGCGCTGAAGTTGCCGCCGCGGCAGCAGTTCGATCAACTCGTGCGCACGCACCTCGATACGTTGCTCGGCGCGGGGCAGGATTTCATTCCTGTCGTGCTG
>JBAVIQ010000557.1:0-2011 GCA_049687035.1 Steroidobacteraceae bacterium | reverse complement strand
CGACGATCTCGAGCCCAGCGAGAAGGTCAAGATCTACGACAAGGGCGTCAGCTTCACCGACGACCCGGCGCAGATCCAGGAGATGCGGGTCGGCTACCGCACGGGCGACATGTGGGCGCCCAAGCTCGTCGGCACCGAGGCGCTGCGCCTCGAGGGCGAGCACTTCGTCGACTGCATCAACCACGCCAAGGCACCGAAGACGGACGGCAAGCTCGGCTTGCGCGTGGTCGAGTTGATCGAGGCCGCTACGAGCTCGATGAAGGGCCGGGGCGAAACCGTCTACGTGCGGCGCGATCCAGACGACCGCCGTCAGTCCCGTGCGCCGCGTCGCCAGTATGATCGCGGCCTGCGGGTGCCCGCGGCGAATTGACACTGCTGCTGCGAGTCAGCCACCCCATATGGAGCACAACGTGATTCCCTTCGTAGACCTGAAAGCCCAGTACGCGAGCATCAAGACCGAGGTCAATGCCGCGATCCAGGGCGTGCTCGACTCCTGCCAGTTTACGCTCGGCAGCGAAGTCGCCAAGTTCGAGGAAGAGTTCGCGGCGTATTCAGGCGCGAAGCTCGGCGTGGGCGTGAACACTGGCACCAGTGCCTTGCACATGGCGCTGCTCGCGGCCGACATCGGTCCGGGCGACGAGGTGATCACGGTGCCATTCACGTTCGTGGCGACCGTCGCCGCGATCTACTACACCGGCGCCACGCCGGTGCTGGTGGACATCGACCCGCGCACGTTCACGATGGATCCCGCTGCGGTCGAGGCGGCCATCACGCCGCGGACCAAGGCGATCATGCCAGTCCACCTTTATGGCCAGTGCGCGGACATGGACCCGATTCTCGCAATCGCCCGCAAGCATAAGCTTCTGGTGATCGAGGACGCGGCCCAGGCGCATGGCGCAGAGTACAAGGGCCGTCGGGCCGGCAGCATGGGTGACATGGGGTGCTTCAGTTTCTACCCCGGAAAAAACCTCGGCGCTTACGGCGAGGGCGGTATGGTCGTCACTGGCAACGACGAGTACGCGCGCAAGATCCGCATGCTGCGCGACTGGGGCGCAGAGAAAAAGTATCAGCACGTCCTGAAAGGCTATAACTTCCGCCTCGAGGGCATCCAGGGCGCGGTGCTGCGGGTGAAGCTGCGGCACCTCGAGGCCTGGACGGAGGCGCGACGGTCGGCAGCGGCCCGCTACGACCAGATGCTCGCCAGCAGCGGCGTGCCGACGCCGGTGGCGTTGCCACACAATCGGCACGTGTATCACATCTATGCCATTCGGACGGCTCATCGTCAGGCGTGGATGGACGCGCTGCTGGCCGAGGGTGTGCAGACCGGAATTCACTACCCGATTCCCGTGCACCTTCTGCCCGCGTATGCCGACCTCGGCTACCGCGCTGGCCAGTTCCCGCATTCTGAGCGGGCTGCGAACGAGGTGCTCTCGTTGCCGATGTTCCCGGAACTGACGGTCGAGCAGACCCGGGCGGTATGCAACGCAATCCTGGGGCTGGTGGCGGAGAAGACCGCCAAGGCTATCTGAGTCCGGGCGACACGGACCAGGTATCAGGACCAGGAATGACGAGCATGGAACGCCCGCAAACGAAGTCATTGCTGATCTTCCCGTGTAACGGCAATGCTATCGAGGCCCTGGACTGCCTCGGCAACGACTACCGGATGATTGGATTCGTTGACGATACGAGCGACAAGCAGGGCACGGCGCCATTTGGGCACCGCGTCTTTCCCCGGACCGCATTGCAGGACCACCCGTCGGCGCAGGTGCTCGCTGTCCCTGGCAGCCCCACGTCTTTTCCAGATCGGCAAGCCGTGATCGAGAGCTTGCACCTGCCGGAAGAACGCTACGCACGAGTCATCCACCCGACGGCGCGCGTGTCGCCGCATGCAACCATCGGGCACAATGTGCTGATCATGGCCGGCGTGGTGATCACGAGCAATGCGACGATCGGCAATCACGTTTGCATCCTGCCAAACACGGTCATTCACCACGACGCGATGGTCGGTGAC
>JBAVIQ010000556.1:0-2035 GCA_049687035.1 Steroidobacteraceae bacterium | reverse complement strand
GCGATCCTGCGCGCCGCGTTCGTGAACCTGCGTGCGGGGCAGGTGGAACAGGGCGGCAGCACGCTCACCCAGCAGCTCGTGAAGAGCTATTTCCTCGACAGCCGGCGCACGCTGCGGCGCAAGGGCGAGGAAGCCATCATGGCGTTCATTCTCGAATCCCGGTTCGAGAAGGCGGACATCATGAACGCCTACATCAACGAGATTTACCTCGGCCAGGACGGCCGCCGCGCGGTGCACGGCTTTGGCCTTGCGAGCCAGTTCTATTTCGGCAAGCCGCTCGCAGAGCTCAACCTGCCCGAAGTCGCGCTGATGGTGGCGATCGTGCGCGGGCCCTCGTACTACGATCCACGCCGCCAGGCCAAGCGCGCGCTCGAGCGCCGCAACCTGGTGCTCAAGGTGCTCGCCGACGAAGGCGTCGTGAAGCGCGCGCAAGCCGAGCGTGCAATGAAGGCGCCGCTCGGCATTACGGATAACGCGGGCCGGTCCGCAAATTATTTCCCGGCCTTCCTCGACCTCGTGCGACGCCGGCTGCGCGAGGACTACCCGGAAGAGGCCCTCACCGAGACCGGCCTCACTGTCTTCAGCACGCTCGATCCCCTGCTGCAGGAAAAGGCCGAGATCGCGCTGAGTGAAGAGCTTGCCCGGCAGGACCAGGGCAGCCGCAAGGCAGCGCGCGGCCTCGAAGGCTCCATGGTCGTGACGACACCGCAGACCGGTGAGGTCGTCGCCGTAGTCGGTGGGCGTCGCGCGTCGTTCGACGGCTTCAACCGCGCGCTCGACATGAAGCGGCCGATCGGCTCGCTTGCCAAGCCGATGGTCTACCTCGCCGCGCTGCAGTCGGGCCGGTACACGCCCGCGTCGGTCGTGATGGACGCACCGATCGAGTACAAGCTCGAAAGCGGCGACGTCTGGAAGCCCAACAACTACGACAAGAAGATCCACGGGCCGGTCACGCTCGTGCGCGGACTGACGCAGTCGTACAACCTCGCGACCGTGAACCTCGGCCTGGACGTGGGTCTCGGGCCGGTCGCCAGGACCTACGTGCAGCTCGGGCTCGACGAGGCGCCGCCGAAGTACGCGTCGATCCTGCTCGGCACTGCGCAGCTGAATCCGGTCGAAGTCGCGCAGATGTACAACACGCTGGCGAACGGCGGCTTCCGCTCGCCATTGCGGGCCGTGCGTGCGGTGATCGACGAAAGCGGCAAGGCGCTCAAGGCGCCGGAACTCGAGGTCACCGAGGCGGCGCCGGCAGCAGCGGTGTATGCGCTCGATCGCATGCTGATCGAGGTCTTCGAGCGCGGCACGGCGCGGCCCGCGAAACAGGCGCTGCCGCCGGGCCTGGTCGTCGCGGGCAAGACCGGGACGTCGAACGATTATCGCGACAGCTGGTTCGCCGGCTTTTCGGGCGGTCACGTGATCGTGGTGTGGATGGGTCACGACGACAACGCAACCACCGGTCTCACCGGCACGACCGGCGCATTGCAGGCGTGGACACGCCTGATGGCCTCGATCTCGACGACCTCGTTCGAGCCGATGATGCCCGAAGCAGTCGAGGACCGCTGGATCGAGTACTACTCCGGGGAGGAGACGTCCCCGTATTGTTCCGGCTCGGCCGTAAGAATGCCGTTCGAACTGGGGACGGTGCTGAACCGGAGCCTGGCGTGCCCACCGAACACCACGCCCGAGGAGGCCGCGTTGATGCATCCGGTGCTCCCAGACGCGCCGAACGAGGAGAGCGTCACGGCACCGGCTGACGGAGTACCACGGACCGACAATCCGCCTTGATCTGGTCTGCGCGGGGGCCGGACAATCTCGACCGAGGTATCTCCATGTTCCCGCTGTCGCGATCGTTTATTGCCATCGCCCTGCTCGCGTCCGTGGGTTGCTCGCTGCAGCCCTTCCAGCCACCGCCGCCGACCCCGACCAGGCCCGCATCGCATGGCGGCAGTGGGCCGGTGATCTCCGAGCCGCCCACGGTGACCTCGACGTTGCCCGCGGAACCAGTGATCCAGGGGCCCGCGCCGTCGATTCCGGT
>JBAVIQ010000555.1:0-1828 GCA_049687035.1 Steroidobacteraceae bacterium | reverse complement strand
ATCGAGGAGTCTGCCCGCGTGAATTTCCAGCTGACCGACGAACAACGTTCGCTGCAGGAAGACGCGCGCAGTTTTGCCCGTGCGAAACTGCCGGGCGTAGCGCAGGAATGCGAGGAGACGAACCACGCCCCCGACAAGGCGGTCGTGAAGGAATTCGCCGAGATGGGATTCCTCGGCATCAACGTGCCCGAACGCTACGGCGGTCTCGGCCTCGGCAACGTCGAGGCGTTGCTCGTGCTCGAAGAGTTCGGCAAGATCTCGTCCGCCGTCGGTTTCCCCGTGTTCGAGTCCTGCGTCGGCCCCGTGCGCGCCATCGAACGCTTCGCTTCCGAATCGCTGAAGCAGCGCGTCGTGCCCGCGGTCTGCCGCGGTGAAATCCAGGTCGCGGTGTCGATGTCCGAGCCGCAAGCCGGCTCGGCACTCACCGACCTGACGACGCGGGCCGAGACTCGCGGTGACAAGGTCGTGCTGAACGGCACCAAGCGCTGGTGCTCGGGCGGCGGCCACGCGGATGGCTACGTCGTCTATTGCCGCATGTCCGAAGACGAAGGCGCGAGAGGCATCGGCGCGGTCTACGTGGAGAAGGACACCAACGGCGTCACCTTTGGCAAGCCTGAAAGCCTGATGGGTTTTCGCGGCGTACCCTCCTCCGACATCTACTTCGACAACGCCACCGTGCCAGCCGACAACATCGTCGTGCCGGCAGGCGGCTTCAAGAAGCTGATGGAAGCGTTCGACCTCGAACGCTGCGGCAACGCGACCATGGGCCTCGCCCAGGCTTCGGGCGCGCTCGAGGACGTACTCGACTACGTGCAGGAGCGCGAGCAGTTCGGCAAGCACCTGATCGAATTCCAGGGCGTGCAGATCAAGCTCGCCGAGATGAAGATGCGCGTCGAGGCGGCACGACTGCTGATTCACCGCGCTGCGTCCAATGCGCAGAACGGCCTGCCGAGCATCCTCGATTCGTCGCTCGCCAAGTGCTTCGCCAACGAGATTGCGCGCGAGGTGTGCGGCCATGCCGTGCAGCTCATGGGTGGTTACGGCTACTCGCGCGAGTACCCGATGGAACGACGCCTGCGCGATGCGTGGGGCTGGGGCATCGCAGGCGGCGCGATCGACATCCAGAAGGTCAACATCGCAGGCGCGCTCGTCGGCCGCCGCTTCGACCAGAGGCGCTGACGCATGACGGTGCTGGCCGGAGTGCGTGTACTCGACTTCGGCCGCTACGTCGCGGGCCCCTATTGCGCCACGCTGCTCGGTTACCTCGGCGCCGAAGTGATCCGGATCGAGAAACGCGATGGCGGCGAGGATCGCTACATTGCGCCCATCGCCGAATCCGGCGAAGGCGGCGTGTTCTTCCAGACCGCGTGCAACAAGAAGTCCCTCACGCTCGATCCGGCCAGCGCGCAGGGTCGTGAAATCATGCAGCGACTCGTACGCACGGCTGACGTCGTCGTCGCCAACCTGCCGCCGTCGGGCCTGCAATCGCTCGGGCTCGATTACGCGAGCCTCAAGGCGATCCGCCCCGACATCATCCTGGTGACGCAATCGTCGTTCGGCGACGCAGGCCCGCTCGCCGAGCGCGGCGGCTTCGACGGCGTCGGACAGGCGATGTCGGGAGCGATGTACATGACCGGCACGCCCGGCCATCCGGTCAAGTCCGCCGCCCCATACGTCGACTATGCGACGGCCGTGCTCGCCGCTTTCGGCACGCTCGCGGCGCTGATGCAGCGCGCGCAGACCGGCGAAGGCCAGGTGGTGAAGACCAACCTGCTCGGCACCGCAATGGCCGTGTTCGGCTCGCACCTCGTCGAGCAGAGCGCACTCG
>JBAVIQ010000554.1:0-1845 GCA_049687035.1 Steroidobacteraceae bacterium | reverse complement strand
GCTCCGACCCGGCCACAATCGCCGACACCGGCTCCCGCATGCTGCGTGTCGAGGCCGACGCAGACACCGCATCGATAGACCTCGACACGGCGCGCGGATTGCTGATGGCAGCCTGCCGCGAAACGTTCGAAGAATCGGGCGTGCTGCTGGCACGGCCACGTGGCGGCGGGCACTGGGGCACGGACAGGCTCTCTCGCGTCACCGCACGGCGCGTGGCCGCCTCCGCCGACGCCACCGAGTTCGTGCGCATGCTCGTCGACGAGGACCTCGTGCTCGACGTCGAGCGTCTCGTGTACTGGTCGCACTGGATCACGCCGGCTTTCGAGAGCCGCCGTTTCGACACGCGCTTTTTCGCGCTGACCGTGCCACCCGACCAGGAAGCGAGCGTCGATCGCGGCGAACTCACCCACCACGCGTGGCTCACCGAAGCCGACGTTCGCACGCACCTGGCGAGCGGCGAGATGAAGATGGCGCCGCCGACCCTTGCCACGCTCCAGGATCTCTGGAGCAGTCACGCAAGACATGGCGGGCTGGCCGCGATGCTCGCAGCCGAGCGCACGCGGGTGGTGCCGCCGATCCTGCCGAAGCGGGCGGAAGTTGGCGCCGACGAAATCGAAATCGTGCTGCCCTGGGACGAGCAGTACGGGCAGACGCCCGGTGTGGGGTGCAGAACGCTCGCGAGTTATCCGGACTATGTGACGGCTTTGCCGTCGCGGATGCGGTTTCCGCGATTGCGCTGAGGGCGCGCCCGGGGCAGGCGGACTCCCTCCCGGGGTGCGGGAGGGAGCGCCGATTCAAGGAACCGAGCTACTTTTCGCCCGGCACCAGGTTGCCGACGGCGCTCTGCACCGTCTCGCTGACCTTGGTCGCCATTTCCTTGGCGGAATCCAGCATCGACGTCGCCTGCTTCTCGGCCGACGCCTGTGCGGCATTGACCATCGAGCCGGCCTGCGCGGCGGTCTTCGAAGCCTGCTTCTGCGCGGACTTCACCACCTTGACGATGCTCTTTTCGGCCGACTTCAGGTTGCGGTCGGCCTTGCGCAGGGCGCGCTTGGCTGACGGCGGCAACTTGCCGACGGCTCTCTTGACGGCTGCACGCGTGCGGGCCGGGGCCCTCCTCGCGGCAGCCTTTACGGCGGCGACGCGGCGGCTGGTCGGGGTGCTGCGGGCCCTGGCGACCTTGCGTTTGACCTTCGCAACCTTCGCCTTCCTGACGACTTTGCGCCTGGCCTTGGCGACCTTGGCCTTCCTGACGACTTTGCGCTTGACCCTGGTGGCCCTCGCCTTCGTTACGACTTTACGCTTGGCCTTGCCGGCCTTCGCTTTGCTGACCTTGCGCGGCGCAGCACGACGCGCTTTCTTCTTCGCTGCCATGTGAATCGTTCTCCCTTTGCCTTTGGTTGGCGTGAGTTGCGTCGGTGGCGGACACCGTCGCGCCTGACTTGACGACGCTATTCCTCACGCCTTGCGCAGTCAACAAGGGAAAACTGCAGTTGGAGTCAGCCCGTGCCCTGCAGGCCGTGCGCGATGCTGTTCACGGACGCCACCAGGGCCGGAAACAGCCGCCAGTTCGGGTCGTCGCCTTCGCGATGCTTGCCGTTCGGCGAGCCCACTTCACGCCAGCGGCGCAGCAACTGCACCTGCATCAGGTGGATCGGATCCACGTACGGGTTGCGCAGCCAGATCGATCGCTGCAGCGTGGGTTCGGCGTCGAGCAGCCGCGCGCAGCCTTTGAGCTGCAGGATAAGGCGGCGCGTCAGTTCGTACTCCTGCCGGATCACCGTGGAATACCGCTCGACGTTGCCCGGGTACAAGCGCTCGTAGTGCCAGGCGATGTCCATGTCG
>JBAVIQ010000553.1:0-1932 GCA_049687035.1 Steroidobacteraceae bacterium | reverse complement strand
TTGCCGGGTAGCTAAGTCGGGAAAAGATAAGCGCTGAAAGCATCTAAGCGCGAAACTTGCCTCAAGATGAGTCTTCCCTGGGGCTTTAAGTTCCCTGAAGGAACGTTTAAGACGAAGACGTTGATAGGCTGGGTGTGTAAGTGCAGTAATGCATTGAGCTAACCAGTACTAATTGCCCGTGCGGCTTGACCATATAACACCCAATCGGTCTGGAACCTGGTTCCTGATCCTTGGCGTGTGATTGAAGATAATCAGCGACTGTTATCGCTTCGAAAGCGACACGCTCGCGTCATACCCCGATTCGAATTCCGTGCCCTCGCGCAGGCGAGGTGCATGAGCCGGTTTGCCTGGCGGCCATAGCGAGCGGGAACCACCCGATCCCTTTCCGAACTCGGAAGTGAAAACGCTCAGCGCCGATGGTAGTTTGGTCTTCGACCATGCAAGAGTAGGTCACTGCCAGGCTCTCAAACAAAACCCCCGACAGGGCAACCTGTCGGGGGTTTTTCTTTGGCGCGCCCGTTCCGTCAACGGACACGGCCGTGTTGCAGCGCCATAAACGTGCAGACTGAATGCATCGCAGGCACACTCCGGCCTCGGGTAACGGGCTTGGGGACAATAAAGAGGGGAGCCGGTGCACCCAGCGACGACGACGTCCGTCGGACTACGTGCGGAAGCGCTGCTGCAGATCCTCGAGGTCACGCGCAAGCTCGCCGCCCCGTTCGAATTGGCCGAAGTGCTTGCCGAAATCGGCGAGGCTGCGCGCAGCGTGCTGCGGGGCGAACGAGCCACCGTCTGGCTGTTCGAGCCCGAGCGGGGCACGCTAGTTCTCACCGGCGGGCCGCCGGGCGTCCCGCCCATTCGCGCCAATCTTTCGCAAGGTGTGCTCGGACTGACGGCGCGTTCGCGCCAGGTCATCAATGTGCCCGACTGCAGGCTCGAACCACTCTTCGATCCGGCCGTCGATCTCGACGTCGACAACGACGTGCGCTGCATGCTGTCGGTGCCGCTCGTCGAGCGCGCGCAGCTCGTCGGCGTGCTGCAGGTGGTCGACAGCGAGAACGGTGTCTTCACGACGGAGGACGAGCGGGTTGCCGAGACGCTCGCCACGCAGTGCGTGGTCTTCATCCAGCGCGAGCGCATGTCGCGCTCACTGGCCCAGGCGGAGAAACTCGACCGCGAGATCAAGCTCGCGCGCGAAATCCAGATGAGTACGCTGCCGTCGGAGATGCCGCGGCTGGCGGATTACGACATGGCCGGCCAGTTCTGCCCGGCGGACCAGACGGGTGGTGACACCTTCGACCTCGTGCCGCTCGACGAACGGCGGCTTTTTCTTCTGCTCGGCGACGCGAGCGGCCACGGCATCGGACCGGCCCTCAGCGCCACGCAGATGACGGGCATGCTGCGCGTCGCGCTGCGGCTCGGCGCCGATCTCGACGCCATCTTTGCGCAGGTGAACAACCAGCTGGTAGAGGACCTGCCGGAGGAGCACTTCGTCACGGCGTTTCTTGGCGTGCTCGACACGGTTACGCACACGGTCGATTACCATGCCGCGGGCCAGGGTCCGCTGCTGCATTTCCAGGCCGCGACCGGCGCCTGCCGCTGGCTCTCGCCCACGACGTTTCCGCTCGGGTTCATGAAGTTTCCCGAGGTCGATCCGCCCCGCCGGATCGAGCTCGCGCCGGGCGACATCCTCGGCCTGATCACGGACGGCGTGTTCGAGCGTGAGAACCCCGCCGGCACCATGTTCGGCACCGAAGGCGTCGAGCAGGCGCTGCGCTCGAGCCACGAGGGTTCGATGTCCGACCTGCTCGCGCGGATGCTGCAGGCCGTGCACGTGTTTGCGGACGGTCATCCGCAGGGCGACGACATCACGATCGTGCTGCTCGCGCGCCGCGGCGAGACGGCCGGCCGTACCACGGTCCAGCGCTATTT
>JBAVIQ010000552.1:0-3160 GCA_049687035.1 Steroidobacteraceae bacterium | reverse complement strand
AGTTCCTCGTGCACGGCGAGCGCCGCGCGCACTTCGGCCGCGTGCATCTCCTGCGCGCCGGCGAGATGGACGATGCAGGCGTATTTTCCCCGCCCCACCCGCCACACGTGCAGGTCGCGCAGATGCGGCGCGCCGGGCAGTGAGCCGATGACCTCGCGCACTTCCTGCACGACCGGCGAGTCCATTTCGGCATCGAGCAACACGCGACCCGTGTCGCGCAGCAGCCCGACCGCCCAGCGCCCGACCAGCACCGTGCCCACGATCCCCATCACCGGATCGAGCCAGGTCGCGCCGAAATACTTGCCGCCCGCAAGGGCGACGATCGCGAGCACGGACGTGGCTGCATCCGCTACGACGTGCAGATACGCCGAGCGCAGGTTCAGGTCGTGATGATGCGCATGGCTGTGATTGCCGTGGTCGTGCGCGTGCTGATCATGCCCGTGATGTCGATGGCCGGAATCGTGCCCTGCCGACAGCAGCCAAGCCGACAGGACGTTGACCCCGAGCCCGAGTGTGGCGACCGCAATGGCCTCGTCGAAGCGGATCGGCGCCGGATTGAAGAGCCGCGACACCGACTCGATCCCCATGTACGCGGCCACGCCGACCAGGAACACGGCGCTGGTGTACCCGCCGAGCACCTCGATCTTCCACGTACCGAACGAGAAGCGCGGATCGTGGGCATGGCGTCGCGCCAGGTAGTACGCGCCCGCCGAGACGCCGAGCGCCAGGGCGTGCGAACTCATGTGCCAGCCGTCGGCCAGCAGCGCCATCGAGCCGAGCACGGTCCCCGCGACGATCTCGACGACCATCATCACGAGCGTGAGCCACATCACCTGCCGCGTGCGGCGCTCGGCCACGGGATTGCTCGTGTCGAAGACGTGGACGTGGGCGTCGTGGCGGCTGGTCGGTGACATGCTGGAACCTGTGTGGTCGCGCGTCGCCCACGGCGGCGCTGCGACGCGCCGCATTATGCCGTCTTTCCGCCAACGACCGGTCTCAGCCGGAGATGCTGCCTTGTAGCGCCTTGGCGATCGTCCACTTGGCGAGCTGGGCCAGGTGCACCTCGTCCGGACCGTCGGCCAGTCGCACGAAGCGCCCATAACCGAAGGCCGCCGGAATCGGCGTGTCCTGGCACAGCCCCATGCCGCCATGTGCCTGCATGGCGCGATCGCAGACGTCCTGGCACATGCGCGGCGCGACGATCTTGATCATCGAGATGAGGTCGGCCGCACCGCGGTTGCCCTCGCGATCCATCTTGTCCGCCGCGGCGAGCGTGAGCAGGCGGGCCTGCTCGATCTCGCAGCGTGAACGCGCGATCGCTTCGCGCATGCTGCCCTGTTCGCTCAGCTTGCGGCCGAACGCCACGCGCGAGTCCGCACGCCGGCACATCAGTTCGAGCGCCCGCTGCGCCGCACCGATCAGGCGCATGCAGTGATGAATGCGGCCGGGACCGAGCCTGCCCTGCGCGATCTCGAAGCCCCGGCCTTCGCCGAGCAGCAGGTTCGACGCCGGCACGCGCACGCCCTCGAGCGCGACTTCACCGTGTCCGCTCGGTGAGTGCACTTCTCCGAACACCTTGAGCGGGCGAACGAGCCGCACGCCCGGCGCGCGCCGTGGCACGAGAATCATGGACTGCTGCGAGTGCTTTGGACCGTCGAAGCGGGTCTTGCCCATGACGATCAGGATTTCGCACTCAGGGTGATAGATGTTGCTCGACCACCACTTGCGTCCCGTCACGACATAGTCGTCGCCGTCGCGGACGATCGAGCACTCGATGTTGGTCGCATCGGACGACGCCACAGCAGGCTCGGTCATCAGGAACGCCGAGCGGATGCGACCTTCGAGCAACGGGGTGAGCCACTGCGCCTGCTGCTCCGCGTTGCCGTACCGCGCGAGCACTTCCATGTTGCCGGTGTCCGGGGCGCCGCAATTGAAGATCGTCGAGGCCCAGTCGACGCGCCCCATGAGTTCCGCGAGCGGCGCGTATTCGAGGTTGGTCAGGCCCGGGCTCCACGGCTGGTATTCGTGGGGCAGAAACAGGTTCCAGAGCCCGGCTTCGCGGGCCCTGGCCTTGAGTCCTTCGACCATGGGCGGGACGACCCAGCGTCTGGCCGGATCCTGCACGAACTCCTCGTATTCGGCCTCGGCAGGGAAGACGTGCGCCTGCATGAAGGCGTCGACACGGCGCATCAGTTCGCGCGTGCGGGGGCTGTACTCGAAATCCATGACGGGTGCTCCGGGGTAGGTCTGGCCGCCAGTGTAGGCCTGCCGTGGCATTGCCCTAGTGCAATGTTTTAATGAATAATCATTCATATCATGCATCTATCGCGGATCGACCTGAACCTGCTGGTGGTCTTCGACACCGTCTTCACGGCAGGCAGCATCACGGCCGCGAGTCGCAAGCTGAACCTGTCACAGCCGGCCGTGAGCCACGCGCTCGCCCGCCTGCGCGACGTCTTCGGTGAACCGCTCTTCGAGCGGCAGGGGCGAGGGATCGCTCCAACCCCGCTCGCCCGCTCGATCGCGGGACCGGTGCGGGAAGCGCTCGGCGCGATGGAGCGCACGTTCGGACAGGCTGCAGGGTTCGAACCAACGACGGCCGAGCGGCACTTCCGCATCGGCCTGCGCGAGGCGCTGGAACCCAGCGTGCTGCCCGAACTGAGCCAGGTCATCTGTGCCGCGGGACCGCGTCTCAGCCTCGCGTCCGCGAGGCATGACCGCCCTCGTCTCGAAACAGACCTTGCCGCAGGTGAATTCGACGTCGCGCTCGACGTGTTGCTGCCGGTGGCGGACCGCGTGCCGCACGAACGCGTGCTCACCGATCGCCTGGTCGTGATCGCAAGAAAGGACCATCCCCGGTTGCGACGCATGAAGCGCAACGGCTGGAACCTCGACACCTACCTCGCACTGGAGCACGTGCAGGTGTCATCGCGCCGGCGTGGTCCCTCGCTTGAGGACGTTGCCTTGCAGGCGCTCGGCAAGTCGCGGCGCATCCGACTGCGCTGCCAGAGCCACGCAGCCGCGTGTCGTGCCGCCGCCAGCACCGACCTGGTCGCGACGTTGCCCGAGACGTATGCGCGTCACGTCCTCGATCGCGACACGAACCGGGTCGTGGGACTGCCGCTCGATGGCATCAACCTCGAGACGTACATGTACTGGC
>JBAVIQ010000551.1:0-1786 GCA_049687035.1 Steroidobacteraceae bacterium | reverse complement strand
GAGCACTCTGCGAACGCAACGCGATTGATGGCGCCCGTGCCGACCAGGGCTCGTGACACCCGCCCCAACCGCGGCGTCGTGTGGAACGGCCAGAACGGGCCTGCAGCGGGGCCTCAGACGTCCTTCGTTAAGTGAAACAATTGTGGAACTGGTGCGCATTATCACGCGGGGCAAGGCACTACCATTCGCCTGGCAACATCCCGCGGTGCGCGCGGGCGTGCAGAACTGGTTAATGTGTATCGGGTCATATTCCGGTGCCAGAGCAATGTTGGAATCCTGATGACATCACCCGGTCGCGGTACTGCTCACCTCATCGTCGCCCAAGGTGTGCTGCTGGTCAGCGGCTTTGTCGTGTCGATCATCCTGGCTCGGGGCCTGGGAGCCGCGGTCTTCGGCGTCTACGGTGTCGTCATGTCGGTACTCGGCTGGCTGGAGCGTGTGCTCCACGCCGGGATCCCGGGCGCCACCGCGGCGCTACTGGCACGCGATCCCGCGAGCGGGCAGGGGGTCGAAAAATCCGCGCGACTGATGATGTTGCTGTGGTCCTTGCCACTGTTCGCGCTACTGCTTTTTCTGGCGCCAGCCTTGGGCGCCTATTTTGGCATGGCTTCAGGCACCACCGTCTTCCGCATCGCCGCATTCAATATTCCGGCAATGGCGTTGTTCATGGTCTATGTCGGCATTCTCAACGGACGTCATCGATTCGCGGCGGCGGCCGGCGTCCAGATCGTCCAGTCGATTGCCAAGCTGGCCGGCATCCTGCTGCTTTTTGTTATCGGGTTGTCGATTACCCGGGTATTCGTCGCGCACGTGGCGGCCAGTCTGCTGCCGGCGGCCATCGCGCTGCTGGCTTATCCGTTGATCGGTGCGCCGGCATCGCGGAAGATGATGGCGACTATCCTTCGCATCGCCTTACCGCTGACTGTCTTCTCTGTGACGCTCGTGGTGCTGATGAATCTCAGCCTTTGGCAGCTGCAGGCACTTGGCGCGGGCAGTGCGGCGTCCATCGGCCTCTATGTCGCGGGCACCAACCTGACCAAGATGCTGATGCTCGTGCCGACGACTACCAGCGGCGTGCTGTTCGTGGCGGTGGCCAGGGCGGTCGCGAATTCGCGCCCTGACCTGGTCATGAAGTATGTTCAGGAGGCTGGCAGGTTTGCGTTGATCACGCTGCTGCCGGTCTGCGTGCTGCTTTGGATCGATGCGGAACAGGTGATGTTGCTACTGTACGGTGCCGACTATGCGGGCGGCGGCCGGATGCTGGGCATCCTCTGCTCTGCGATCGGCATGGTGGCGTTGCTCGATATCCACTTCCATGCGTTGATGGCGCGCGGCCTTCAGGTGCAGGCGGCCTTGGCGCTCGCTGCGTTGCTGCCCGTGCAATTCATTCTGAACAGGCTTTGGATACCGCAAGCGGGAGCCGAGGGCGCCGCGCTCGCGTCGCTGGCGACCTTCGCGCTGGGCGCGGTTGTCGCCGCCGTATTGGCTTATCGCTGCTTCGGCCAACTGATGAAATGGGCGACGCTGCTGCGCGTGGTAGCCGCCAGTCTGATCGTGGGGGCGATCTCGCTTCTCACACCGGCGTCGGGTTTGCTGATCGTGGTGAAGCTGGGCGCGCTGATGCTGGTTTACCTGGCATTGCTGTTCGTTGGTCGCGAACTGACTGTCCACGACCTGAAGCCCTTCGCGCTGTGGAAAGTCGATCGATGAGTGATCACTATTGCAGCAGCCGGCTGGTCACCTCATCGACGGATTGCCCCATGAAGAACAGCCGCCCCCAGATCTC
>JBAVIQ010000550.1:0-5102 GCA_049687035.1 Steroidobacteraceae bacterium | reverse complement strand
CTGCAGGTCTGAGCCGTTGAAATTGCCGGTCGCGAATCAGCGGCAGGCGCTCATGCAATTGGCCCTGACCGTCCGCCCGTCCTCGTAAGGCGCAGGTACGCCACGAGGGTCACCACCAGGCCCAGGCTGAGTCCCAGCATGGCCGCGGCCAGCAGCCGGATCGCGGGGTTCGCCACCGCTTCAGTCAACGCATAGATGAAGTGCGGCGTTACGCACAGCGTGGCCCACGCGAAGGTTCGCCGGTTGCTACGCAACAGGCCCGGCAGCGTGGCGGCGAGCGGCGCGACGAGCAGCAGCACCAGCAGCCAGAACGACACCGGGTTGCGCTCACCGACGAATGCCGCGAGCAGCGAAGTGCCGGCCAGCACCAGGACGAGCGTCAGCGCGATGAGCCGCGCGTGACCGGCGCCTGTCGCGACGTCTCGACTGGTATCAACCATGACGCGTGGCTCGCGCGGCCACCGCGATTTCTGCCAGCCGCTTGCCGAGCAGCTGCGCAAGTTCGCGCTCGTCATCGCTCAGCTTCGGCGGGGACGCGCCATGCACCGCGAGGTGCGTTGCACCGTACGGCGAGCCACCCGTGCGCGTCCGGTTCAGCGCTGGCGCGGTGAAGGGCAGGCCGACGAGGTACATGCCGTGGTGCAGCAACGGGACCATCATCGTGAGCAAGGTGGATTCCTGCCCGCCGTGCATGGACGAGGTCGAGCTGAAGACCGCCGCGGGTTTGCGGTCGAGCGCGCCGTTCAGCCAGAGCGAACTGGTTCCATCCAGGAAGTGTTTGAGCGGTGCTGCCATGTTGCCGAAGCGGGTCGGGCTGCCGAGCGCCAGGCCGTCACACTGGGTCAGGTCGTCGTGCGTCGCATAAGGTGGCCCGGATTCCGGCACGGCCGCATCGGTGGCTGCGGTGGTCGGCGATACGGGCGGTACCGTGCGCAACCGGGCCGTGACGCCCGCGACGGATTCGATGCCCCGCACGATGTGACGGGCCACTTCGGCCGTGGCGCCATGCCTGGAATAGTAAAGAACGAGCACTTCGGTCATGGTTGCGGCGGTCCCTGGGCCTGGACGAGTCATTTCGTCCTGCATGCGGCGCGCGGATTCTAGGTCCGCGAGCCTTGACGGTACAGGGACCGCTTGTTACGGTCGGCGCGTCCAGCCTTATTCACAGGGCTTGCTGCAATTGCCGCGCCTCCTTTTGCCGTTCCTGCTGGCTTTGGCACTGCTTTCCGGGGCGGTGATGAGCGGTTGCGCCGGCGCGCCGGTGCAGGAAATGAGCAATGCCCGGCAGGCGGTTCGCGCGGCTGAGCACGCGGGCGCTACCGCCACGGCGCCCGAAGTCCTGGGCGAGGCCAAGCAATTGCTGAAGAGTGCGGAAAGCCACCTGCGGCGCGGTGATTACCGTAGCGCCCGCGACGAAGCGGAGCTCGCCCGCACCAAGGCCGTCGAAGCCCGCAGCCTCGCCGAGACCGCGAAGGCGTCGCACCAGCCTTGATCGCACGCCGTTGCTTCGTCGCCGGGCGCGTCCAGGGCGTGTTCTACCGGGCGAGTACCCGTAGCCGTGCCGAAACGCTGGGGGTCACCGGGCATGCGCGCAACCTGCCCGATGGCCGTGTCGAAGTTCTGGCTTGTGGCGCACCGGAAGCCGTCCACGCGCTCTGCGCCTGGCTTTGGCAGGGCTCGCCGGCCTCGAGCGTGAGCGCCGTGGCGATCGAGGAACTCAGTCTGGAATCGATCCAGCCGTGGCCGCAGGCGTTTCGCACGTCCTGACTGACCCGGCTCCAGTTCAGTTTGCGACCGTCCAGCGCGACGCCAGCCGGTCGATCACCGTGTCCGAGTATTGCGGCCGGCCCAGGCTGCCGTTGTAGCGCTGCAGCGCCCGCTGGTAATTGCCGCGTTCCTTGCGCAGGTAGTAGCCGAGGATGGTCGTGCCCATGCGCACGTTGTCCGGAATGCGCACGAGCTGATCGTTGGTCATGCCGAGTTCGCGCGGCCAGAACGTCATGACCTGCATCAGGCCGACGGCGCCGGCGGACGAGACCGCGTAACGATCGAAGCGGCTTTCGACGTCCATCACGGCGAGCACGAGTTCGGGCGGGATATTGACCCGCTTTGCCTCGCAGTGCACGGCGTGCAGGATCTGTTTGCGCTCTTTCTGGTCGGCGACGTAGCGCGTCAGGCGCGG
Organism: Steroidobacteraceae bacterium; assembly: GCA_049687035.1. Lineage (GTDB taxonomy): Bacteria > Pseudomonadota > Gammaproteobacteria > Steroidobacterales > Steroidobacteraceae > RPQJ01. Next base: position 2,920 of record JBAVIQ010000550.1, on the reverse strand, counting down.
CTCCATCGTTGCGAACCACACTGCCTGCTCGTACTTGTCGTCGAAGCAGCGCGCGGGTTCCATGGCCGCCGCGATGACACCGCGTAACTCGGGGTCCATCTGGCGATCGGCGTGGGCGACGGCCCAGGGCAGGGCGCACGCGGCAAGAAACAGCAGGGCAACAGTCGGCGTGCGGCGCATGTGCAGGCTCAGGCGCGCGGGTTGCCCCGCTGGTCGCGCAGGAAGGCCGCCACTTCGGCCAGCGGCACGTCGGCCGCGAGGCCATCACGGCGGCGCTTGTATTCGAGCATGCCGCGTTCGAGGCCCTTGTCGCCGATGACGATGCGATGCGGAATGCCGATGAGTTCGTCGTCGGCAAACTTCACGCCAGGGCGCGCATCGCGATCGTCGAGCACGACGTCGAAGCCGGCCGCGGTCAGTTCCGCATACAGCGCCTCGGTCGCTGTCTGGACGCGGGCGGACTTCTGCAGGTTGATCGGGATGATGGACACGTCGAAGGGTGCGATCGGTTCCGGCCAGATGATGCCGCGCTCATCGTGATTCTGTTCGATGGCTGCCGCCACGACGCGCGTCACACCGATGCCATAACAGCCCATGGCCATGGTCACGGACTTGCCCTGCTCGTCGAGCACGGTGGCGTTCATGGCTTCGCTGTACTTGCGGCCCAGCTGGAAAATGTGGCCGACCTCGATGCCCCGCGCGATGCCGAGCGTGCCCTTGCCGGTCGGGCTCGGGTCGCCGGCAATCACGTTGCGGAGGTCGACGATTTCGCCTTCGGGCAGGTCGCGGCCCCAGTTCACGCCGGTGAAGTGCATGTCGCGCTCGTTGGCGCCGCAGACGAAGTCCGCCATGTGGGCGGCCGACCGGTCCACGTATACCTTGCACTTCAAGCCGATCGGACCGATGAAGCCCGGCTCGCAGCCGGCCGTCGCGAGGACCACTTCGACGCTCGCCATGCGCAGCGGCGACGCCACACCCGGCAGTTTTTGCGCCTTCACGGCATTCAGTTCGTGATCGCCGCGGACGATCATCGCGACAGCGCCACCCTGGTCGCCTTCGACCAGCAGCGTCTTCATGCACTTGTCGGTCGTGACGCCGAGGAACTTCGCCAGGTGGTCGATCGTGCGGACTTTCGGCGTCTCGACCTTCTGCAGGGTCGCCGTCGCTGCGCCGCGCGGCGTCGCCGGCGCCAGCGCTTCGGCCATCTCGAGGTTCGCGGCGTAATCGTCGCCGTCGGAAAACGCGATGGCATCCTCGCCCGAGTCGGCAAGCACGTGGAATTCCTGCGACGCGCTGCCGCCGATGCTGCCCGTGTCCGCGCGGACCGCACGGAACTTGAGCTGCAGGCGCTCGAAGATGGCCGTGTACGCGCGGTACATGGCCTGGTATCCCTGCTCGAGCGAGGCGTCGTCGAGGTGGAACGAATACGCGTCCTTCATCGTGAATTCGCGCGCACGCATCACGCCGAAGCGCGGGCGGATCTCGTCGCGGAACTTGGTCTGGATCTGGTAAAAATTGACCGGCAGCTGGCGGTAGCTCTTGAGCTCCCGGCGTGCGATGTCAGTGATCACTTCTTCGTGCGTCGGGCCGTAGCAGAACGAGCGGTCGTGCCGGTCCTTGATGCGCAGGAGCTCCGGGCCGAACTTGTCCCAGCGGCCGGATTCGATCCACAACTCGGCGGGCTGCATGGTTGGCATCAGCACCTCGAACGCACCGGCGCGGTTCATCTCCTCGCGGACGATGTTCTCGACCTTGCGCAGCACCCGCAGGCCGATCGGCAGCCAGGTGTACATGCCGCCCGCAAGGCGGCGGATCAGGCTGGCGCGCAGCATGAGCTGGTGGCTCACCACCTCGGCGTCGGCAGGAACGTCGCGCAGGGTCGTGACAGGATAGGTCGAGAGTCGCATTTCGCGTCCGGGCAGCGGAAAAAACGCGTCCATGGTACCAGAGCGGACCGTTTTCCCCGTGCCCCCGGGCCGCCTTGCAAGGCTGCGTTGTGCGAAGACGCCGCGCTACCTATCATGGAGGCCGCATCGACACCCTTCAGGTGGCGCCTCCATGACGACTGAATCCCCCGCGACGGGCGCCGTTGATCCGCGTCCGCGCAATCGCGGCGTGTACCTGCTGCCCAACCTGTTCACGACTGCGGTCCTGTTCTCGGGTTTCTACGCGATCGTGGCTGCGACGGACGGCAATTTCGACCGTGCCGGCATTGCGATCTTCATCGCCATGGTCTGCGACGGCCTCGACGGCCGCATCGCGCGCTGGACCAATACGCAGAGCGACTTCGGCGCGCAGTTCGACAGCCTCTCGGACATGGTCGCCTTCGGCCTGGCGCCAGCCGTCGTGGCTTACCAGTGGGGTGTGGCCCGCATCGCCGAGTACGGCTTTCTCTGGGGACGACTCGGCTGGCTGGCGACCTTCTTCTATACCGCCTGCGTCGCGATCCGGCTCGCGCGTTTCAATACCAAGGTCGACACGGCCGACAAGCGTTTCTTCGAGGGCCTGCCGAGTCCGTCAGGCGCGGCCGTGCTCGCGGGATTCGTCTGGATGCTCGAATCCCTGCAGCGCGAGGGTCTGCGCGACCTGATTCTCGCCTTCGCGGTGGCGCTGATCGCGGGCAGCCTGATGGTCAGCCGTTTCCGCTACCTGAGCGGCAAGGACCTCGACCCGCGGATGCGCATCCCGGTCGCTTTCATCGTGCTGGTGCCGCTGGGTTTCGTCCTCGTCGGCTCGAGCCCGCCGGAAATGCTGTTCGCCCTGTTCGCCGTCTACGCCAGTTCCGGCCCGCTGTGGTGGGCCTGGCGCAGGATGCGCCGCGGTCGCCGCACGCGCCCGGAGACGGGAGGCTGAGCGGATGGTGAATGCCCGCCAGGTTGCGTACCTGCAGGCGCTCGGCGTGGACGTCTACGTGCCACGC
>JBAVIQ010000549.1:0-1733 GCA_049687035.1 Steroidobacteraceae bacterium | reverse complement strand
GACCCAGGTGACTCGTCGCTTCGATGCGATTTCCATGGACGGACGGTAACGGACGAGGATGTCAGTTGCAACGGCGACAGGAACACCGCTCGTTGGAGAAGTCGCTCAGCAGTGTGCTGAGATGCCTCACAGCGCAACTGCGACGAGGTTCGTTCGGGGTTCACGTTCGGGGGATCGGCGACAGCAGCGGACAGTCGTTTCAAACGCTCCTGATTGCCGCTGCAGGCTGCTGCGAGGAAGTCCGAGAGGTCGGCGGACGCGCTGCGCGTCAGCGACGAGCCCCGGATCAGCCCGCCCGCCCTGCCCCGCACGCCGAATGACACCGACGTGCAGCCCATTCCCTACGGATCGCGGGGTCAACGTCGCGCCGTCGTCGCCAGTCGCGGATTAATCCCCAGGCCAGGTTCGCCAGAATGTCGTCGGTATCCATGCCGCCACGATTCCGCCGCACCCTGGGGACTGTCGCTGCGCATTCGTGCCGCGTTCACCCAGAAATAGAAAAACCCCGGCGCGGGGCCGTTTGCGGTAAGTCAGCGCTTACCTGTCAGAGACTAATGTTCACTCGCCATGTTGGGGAGCGTGCTGCGTTCAGTCCCACAAAATGGGGGTGCCACTCATTTCAATCTCACCGCCACAACGCGGACATGGTTTGCGAAGACGCCAGGGAGTCATTTGCTCGCCATTACATCTCGGGCAGAGGCCAAAGCGGGCATCCTTGTCGGCCATGCTTGGCGGCGCCAGATGGCCATGATCATTCGTGTAGCCAGTTCGGACGTCAACCAGCGTCTGGCAGGAAGCGCAGAACATGGTTTCAGTAGTGATATGGAACCCTCTGTCGCGCCCGCCACTAACGGCGGCAGTAAGATCACAGCCTTTGTGTAGGTAAAAATTGGCGGAGAGGGTGGGATTCGAACCCACGATCCCCTTGCGGGGACGCCGGTTTTCAAGACCGGTGCATTCAACCGCTCTGCCACCTCTCCGAGCGGAATCCCATTCTAGCCGGGCGGCACCGGCGCGGCGCATCAACCGCGGATGACGTCCGCGCCACCCATGTACTTGCGCAGCGCCGGCGGGACCACGACGCTGCCGTCGGCCTGCTGATAATTCTCGAGCACCGCCACGAGCGTGCGGCCAACCGCGAGGCCCGAGCCATTCAGCGTGTGCACCGGCTCGGGCTTGCCGGTCGCGGGATTGCGCCAGCGCGCCTGCATGCGGCGAGCCTGGAACGCTTCGCAATTCGAGCAGGACGAGATCTCACGATACTTCTGCTGGCCCGGCAACCACACTTCGATGTCGTAGGTCCTGGCACTGCCAAAGCCGACGTCGCCCGAGCAGAGCGCAACGACGCGATACGGCAGGTCGAGCCCCTGCAGCACCTTCTCGGCATTGCCGACAAGGACTTCGAGTTCGGCGTACGAATCCTCGGGTCTAACGATGTGCACGAGTTCGACCTTCTCGAACTGGTGCTGGCGGATCATGCCGCGCGTGTCCTTGCCGTACGAGCCGGCTTCGCTGCGAAAGCAGGGCGTGTGCGCGGCGTAGCGTCGCGGCAGCGTGTTCGCCTCGAGGATAGATTCGCGCGCGAGGTTGGTGACCGGCACTTCCGCGGTGGGGATCAGGAAGAACTCCATGTCGCCCGAGGTCACCCTGAACAGGTCCGCCTCGAACTTGGGCAATTGCCCTGTGCCGACCAGCGCGCTGCGCGCAACGAGGTACGGCGCATAGATCTCGGT
>JBAVIQ010000548.1:0-3247 GCA_049687035.1 Steroidobacteraceae bacterium | reverse complement strand
GTCCTCACGCCAGTGAGTAGACCCTTGCTCAAGGGCCGGATCTTCCATCCGACAACGTCTGCTCATGGCATATTCTGTTGAAAAACTCGGTTTCGGCGCAGGGGCGAAGAATCTCGGGCGATATGGCGCGACTCGATCACGAAGTGCCGAGGGCCTACCTCCCAACGGCAGTCGCCCTGCGTGAGTCCTCTAGGATCGCCTCCGCGAAAACCTGGCTGCAATTGTCGCTCTCGATGCGCGGTAGGCGAAAAAGTGCTCGCTGCGGGAAACCGAGTTTTTCAACAGAATAGGCCGATTTTACGCCTACGCGAATGTCTGCTTGTTCAAGCCGTCGGCCATGCGGGAACCGATCCGACCAGGACGCGGCCGAGACCAAGGTCTATCCGGAATCAGCGCGAAATTACTTCCCGATAAATGGTCCACGAATCGACGGCGGCTGAGCGGTCAGGGTGGAATGAACCTCCGACTAACCCCCAGCCCCTATCCCCTAACCCCTTCTTCAGTCGTCCGCCTGGCGGAAATCCACTCCCAGCGAACGGAGCTTGCGGTACAGGTGCGTGCGCTCCATGCCTACGCGCTTCGCGAGCTGGCCGACCTTGCCATTGCAGAGCTGCAACTGCTGCGTGAGGTAGGCGCGCTCGAAATGCTCGCGGGCTTCGCGCAACGGCAACGCCAGCAGGTCCTGCTTGACCAGCGGCTCGTCGACCGGCGACTGCGAGGAAATTTCGCGCTCGATTTCTTCGAGACGGATTTCTTCCGCGCCCCCCTGGATCAGCAGGCGCTGCACCAGGTTCTTGAGCTCGCGGATGTTGCCGGGCCACGGGTAGTTGCGCAGGCGGTTCTGAGCCGCGACGCCGAAGCGCCGGAACGGCAACCGCTCGTCATCGACGAGGCGGTCGACGTAATAGCGCAGCAGCTCCGGCACGTCCTCGGCGTACTCGCGCAGCGGCGGCACCCGCAGCGTCAGCACGTTCAGGTTCGACAGCAGGTCCAGCCGGAACGGCACAGGACCCCGCGTTTCGAAGCCGGGCTGCGCGGACGAGAGGATGCGCACGTCGAACCGCAGCGGCGTGCGGCCGCCCTTGCGCTGGAACGTGCCCGACTCGAGCACTGCGAGCAGCAGCCGCTGCGCACCCTGTGGCAGGTCCTCGAGGCCGTTGATGAACAGCACGCCACCCTGCGCCTGCTCGAGCAGGCCCGCAGTCACGCCGCTCGCATTCTCGACCCCGAGCAACACTTCTTCGGCGTTGCCCTCGGTGACCGCCCCGGCCGACAGGCTGACGATCGGACAGGCGGAACGAGCACTCAGCGCGTGAATGTAACGGGCGAAGGCTTCGCGACCCGTTCCCGGCTCGCCAAGCACCAGCACCGGCGCTTCGTGCGGCGCGATCTGTTTCACCTTCTCGCGCAGGTCGCGCATCAGGCGACTGCGGCCCACCGGTGCAATCAGCGGTGGCACGAGCGTCCGCGTGGCGCGCTGCCGGCGCTTGCCTTCCTCGAGCGCGCGCGCAACGGTCCGCAGCAGCTTGGCCAGCGAGAGCGGCTTCTCGACGTAGTCGATCGCGCCGAGCCGCGTGGCTTCGACGGCGGTTTCGACCGTGCCGTGGCCGGACATCATGACGACCGGCGCTGTCAGCACCTGTGACTGCTGCCACTCGCGCAACAGGCTGATGCCATCGGTGTCGGGCATCCAGATATCGAGCAATACGAGGTCGGGCGCCTGCTGCGCGCATGCAGCGCGAGCCTCGGCGGCATTACCCGCAGTTTCGACGGTGTAGCCCTCCTCCGAGAGTATGTCCCGGACGAGTTCCCGGATGTCGTTCTCGTCGTCGACGACGAGTATCCGCGCGTTGGTCATGCGCGTTCTCTCCTTGACTCCAGCCTGCCGCGCCTGAGCGCTGTGTCCGCCGCTGCTTCACGCAGCGGCAGATCGATACGAACCTGTGCGCCGCCGCCGGCGCGATTGTCGGCCTCGATGTGCCCGCCGTGTTCTTCCACGATCTTGCGGACGATCGCGAGTCCCAGCCCCGTGCCTTTGGTTTTCGTGGTCACGTACGGATCGAACACCTGCCCGATCAACTCGCGCTGGAACCCGGGCCCATTGTCCTCCACCGTGATGCGCGCCACGTCAGATTCGCCGCGCTCGACGCGCCGCGTCGATACCGCAATCGATCCATCGGCCTGCCCTTCGAGCGCCTCGACCGCGTTCGTGAGCAGATTGTTGAGCAATTGTCGCAGGCGGCCGGGGTCGGCCACCACGACATCGATTCCCTGGTCGAGGTCGACCTTGAGGCGCACCCCGCGGATCGCTCCCTGCGCGCGGTAGAGGTCGCTGACCTCGGTCACCATCTTGTTGAGGTCGACCGTGGCCATCTCGAGCCGCGGCGCACGCGCGTACTCGCTGAACGCATTGACCATTTCCTTCATCGCCTCGACCTGCTGCACGATCGTCTCGGTCGCGCGCTCGAGCATCTGCGCATCCTTGGGATCGGTCATGCCCGGCAGCAACTTGTGCCGCAGGCGCTCGGCCGAAAGACGGATCGGCGTGAGCGGGTTCTTGATCTCGTGCGCCAGGCGGCGGGCCACTTCGCCCCATGCGGCCTCGCGCTGCGCCTGCAGCATCACGGTGATGTCGTCGAACACGAGCACGTAGCCGCCCGGCACATCGCCCTCGACCGGCAGCGGCGTGCACGCGCACATCAGGATGCGGCGCCCGGCACCGGTCTGGAAGGTGAACTGCTCGCGCCATTCGACGGCGCCACTGGCGAAGCGCTGCTGGCAGGCTTCGGCGAACTGGCGCGCGAGATTCGGCGGCTCCGCGCCGGTGGTGCCAAACGGTGCGCCCACGCGCGCTTCGATGTCTTCTCCCAGGATCATTGCCGCCGCACGGTTTGCCGTACGCACGCGCCAATCCGGCTCGAGTGAAATCACGCCCGTCGACAGACGCGCCAGGATGACCGCGAGTTTGGCGCGCTCTGTCTCGACCGCCAGCTGCGCGCGGCGCTGGTCTTCACGGGCACGCCGCAGCCGCTTGGTCATGTCGTTGAACGAATGCACGAGGAAACCCATCTCGTCGTGCGACGTGAGGGGCAGCTTCGTGTCGAGGTCGCCCTGCGCCACTGCGCGCGTGCCTTGCACGAGATCCTGGATCGGCTGCACGAGCCGCTGGGCAGTGAAGATCGCGCCGTACCAGGCGGCGAGCAGCGACAGCAGCAGCACGACAGTCAACGTAAGGATGAAACTCGCC
>JBAVIQ010000547.1:0-1749 GCA_049687035.1 Steroidobacteraceae bacterium | reverse complement strand
ACCTGGTACCCGCCCTGGTTCTGGAGCTCGTCGATGAATACCTTCTTGAATTCGGCTGCCAGCCCCGTCTTCATGCGCTCCACGTCCTTATCCGAGACGCGCCCTTCGAGCCCCATGCGACTGCTGTTGTAGTCTTCTTGCCAGTCCTTCTCGAAATCGACCAGGCAGTCGAGGATCGCCACGCGGTTGTACTGCGTGAAGGCGGCGCCGGGCTTCAGATATACGAGGCGGTGTTTCGTGCTTTTCTGCAGCACCAGACCCTCCGGGGTGGTCTGCGGCGGTGCATCCTCGGCAAAAACGCTCGACACCGACCCGACAGCGAGCGCTGCACACACGCCAATCATCATTCCGAACTTCCGCAACTTCGTGTTCTTCTCCTGTGTCATCTGCATGAGTGCGAGCTCAGTGGTGGCTCCGCGTCCCGGTCATGGCTGCGACGCCGATTGTAGACGGGTCGCACGTTCAGACCGATCAGTTTGCCAGTTATCGCTGGTGTCCGCATCCGCACGGACGCAGGCGCAAAGATGTTGCGCGCGTCGGGCGAGCTTGTTCAGCTAGCGGTCCCTCGTGAAGCAGTCTCCCTTGCTGTCAGTACGACCACGATGAGCCGTGGCGCACTCCGCTGGTTACGCCGTGTGATCCGGCGTGGCACAGCTGACAATCCATGTGGCCCTGCTGAACCCACATATGCGCCCGATGCGTGGCCGTGTCGGGTCCGTGGCACTGGACGCAGTGCCCGGTCTCCTTCGACGGTGTCCAGACCGGCGGGGTCCATGTGCCGGCAAAATACTGGTTCAGGCAGTCCGTCACGACGTAGACGACCTCGCCGGCCCGTTCCTTGATCGCCGTCTTGTTCATGCGCCCACTATGCCTGCCGATTGGTGCTCATTCGAACCACAGGTACTGCCAGCTCAGCGAGTACGTCTCCAGGTCGCCGCCAAATCGTGCGGTGACGCCTTTGCTCCAAGCGAGCTTGATCGAGTTCTGCTTGCCGACGGGAATGGCCAGCGTCAAGCCCGCGCGACTATTGTCCTGCCGGTTCCGTTCGGACACGCCATCGAGCGACGTGGTGCCGCCGGTGTACCAGGTGCCGCTCGCACCAAGCCACAGGCGTGGCGCGAAGGTGTAACTCAGGGTTCCCTGCAGCGTGGGGAGCGGGTCCTGCGAGCGGTCATGGCCGCCGAAGTAGTCTTCGTTGTCGCCGTAGAGCCAGACGCCGAGCGAACCGTCGAGGGTCCAGCGGCCGAACTGGCGCGAGCCGCCGATCTCGGGTCGGAACGCCCAGCGGTTGGTGCCGATGTTGATCAGCTTGTCTTCGAAGTACTCGCCCGTAGGCGCCGAGACCACGAGGCTCACCCCGAGCGTCCGATCGGGCGGGCTGCGCATGAACTCGGCGGGTGTCTGGGCAGAGTCCGGCAGCAGGCTGAGCGTAAAGCGCAGCCTGAGATCGCCAAGTCCCTCGCGATCAGCGCGCTCTGGAATACCATTCACCAATCCGGTGGCCGTTCCATCGACATACGGCATCGCGATCGCCAGGCTGGCCAGCCGGCTCGCAAACGCGAACGTACCGCCGATTCCCGTCGACAGACTGTCTGCCCGGATCTGAAAGTCCTCGATGGGGGAGGCGGAGTCCAGCAATACGTCGCCGTCGGAGTGACCGTACGACATCACCAGGAACCGGACACCGGCAGGGTTCGGCGCGTAAGCGCGTGCCTCGAGTTCCTGGCCGGCGGTGCGATGTGAGCACAT
>JBAVIQ010000546.1:0-1754 GCA_049687035.1 Steroidobacteraceae bacterium | reverse complement strand
GCTGTTGGTCATCAAGAAGTACACGTGACGAAAGCCAATCCTGCTGATCAACCTGAGGCGCCGTCGCCCGTGCATCCGCACGTCCAGACGCAGACCTTGACGATGCAATCGCCGTCGGGCACGCCTGAGCGGATCGGCAAGTACTACGTCGTGCACGAGGTGGGCCGCGGCAGCACGGGTACGGTCTACCTGTCGCACGACCCGTTCTACGGGCGCGACGTGGCGATCAAGCTCTACCACGCCACGATCGGGGACGATGCCGAGAGCCGCAACGCCCGTCGCATGTTCATGGGCGAAGCGAAGATGGTCGGCAAGCTGCAACACCCGAACATCGTGCCGATCTTCGACGCGGGCGAGGAGGACGGCCGCCGCTACGTCGTCACCGAGCACGTGCACGGCGCACGCACGCTGAGCGCGTACTGCCGCCCCGGCAGCCTGCTGCCGATCGACCAGGTCGTCTCCATCATGTACAAGTGCGCGAAGGCGCTGCATTACGCGCATTCGCGCGGTGTGGTCCACCGCGACATCAAGCCGTCGAACATCCTGCTGACGCAGGAAGGTGATGTGCGCATCGTCGATTTCGGCATCGCCCTCGTCGCGGACTCCGACGTCTCGCGGCTCGAAGGCGTTGCGGGCAGCCCGGCTTACATGTCGCCGGAACAGGTCCAGGGTCTCGAACTCGACGCGCGCTCCGACCTGTACTCGCTCGGCGCCGTCATGTACGAAATGCTTTGCGGGCAGCGGCCGTTCCGTGCCGGCGCGCTCGGCAAGCTGCTGCGCCAGGTCGTGCAGTCGGAAGCCGAATCGCTGCGCCTCATCCGCCCCGAGATCCCCGAGGAACTCGAGGACGTCGTCAAGCGCGCGCTGCAGAAGGAACCGAACAACCGCTACCGCACGGGCACCGAGTTCGCCGCCGAACTCACGCGCGTGCACCAGAAGCTGCGCGCTTCGCAGGCCGAGATCGACGACGAAGAACGCTTCGCGGTCATGCGCAAGCTGCGCTTCTTCCACGATTTCTCGCACGCCGAGATCCGCGAAGTGATGCGCGCCGGAGTCTGGACCGAATGCCAGCCGGGGGAATCCGTGCTACGCCCCGGCGACATCGACGACCGGTTCTATATCGTGGTTTCGGGAACCGTGCGCCTGAGTCGCGGGGGCGACATCATCGGTCGTGTTCCCGCGGGCGGCTGTTTCGGTGAGGCCGGTTATGCCGAGGGCTCGCGCCGTGACACGGTCGTCGAGGCCGAGAGCGCCGTGACCATGCTGAAAGTGACGGCGACGCTGCTCGAGCAGTCGTCGCTCTCGTGCCAGCTGCGCTTCCACAAGGTGTTCGTGCGGGAACTCATCGGGCGGCTGCAGCGCGGGAAGAAGTGAGGGAAGGGTAACGAAAGCCCGGAAGGCCCGGAAGGCCCGGAAGGCCCGGAAGGCCAGGAAGGGGTCAGGAGATCGGCGACGACTTCGCCCGCGCTTCCCACCCTTCGACCAGCGAATCCACCGGTCGGTTCGACAGATGAAAAAAAGGCGCCATCGGCGCCTTTCTTGTTTATCTGAGGCGGAAACTCGAAGCGTTCAGGTTTGCCGGCGTTGGCGGTGTGGCGACTATCGCCTTCCTGCCCTTCCTGCCCTTCCTGCCCTTCCTACTCCCTTGCCTTGTACTTCTCGATCTGCGCATACGCGCTGTGATTGTGGATCGACTCGAAGTTCTCGGCTTCGACCACGTAGGCCAGTACGCGCGCTTCATCGTTCAGCCGCAC
>JBAVIQ010000545.1:0-8790 GCA_049687035.1 Steroidobacteraceae bacterium | reverse complement strand
TCAGCGTGATTTCGGCGTACATCAGCGCGCAGCAGTTGCGGCCGTACGGCGGCGAGATCTACACCGTCGACATCGTGGCGCTCGGCGTCCTGCGTGAGCTCGGCGTGCTGCTCACGGCAATCATGGTCGCGGGCCGCACGGGCAGCGCCTATGCCGCCGAACTCGGCGTGATGAAGCTCAACGACGAAGTCGATGCGCTCGAGTCGATGGGCATCGATCCGTACGAGGTGCTGGTGCTGCCGCGTGTCCTCGGCCTCATCATCGCGCTGCCCCTGCTCACCATCATTGCGGACTTCATGGGTCTGTTCGGCGGCGCGATGCTGACGCGCTACCTGATCGACCTGCCCTGGCCGCAGTTCTTCACGCGGCTCGACGAGGCGATTGCGCCCACGACGTTCTGGGCCGGCCTCGTGAAGGCGCCGGTGTTCGGGTTGCTCATCGGCCTGACGGGCACGCTGCGCGGGCTGCAGGTGCGCGAATCGTCGCGTGAACTCGGTCGGCTGACGACGGTGGCCGTGGTGCAATCGATCTTCCTCGTGATCTTTGCCGACGCGCTGTTCGCCATCCTCTTCCTCGAGATCGATTTCTGATGGCCACCGTCATTCCCGCAGTGATCATCTCGGTGCGCGACCTGGTCAACCGCTTCGGCCAGCAGACCGTGCACGATGGCGTGTCGTTCGACGTGCATGCGGGCGAGGTGTTCGGCATCGTCGGCGGCTCCGGCAGCGGCAAATCGGTGTTGCTGAAGACCATGCTCGGGTTGCGCAAGCCCGATTCGGGCGTGGTCGAGGTCGAAGGGCACGACATCACGTGCATGTCGGACCGCGAGCTGCGTGCAGTGAAGCAGCGCTACGGCGTCACGTTCCAGCACGGGGCGCTGTTCACGTCACTCACCGTGACGGAGAACGTGATCCTGCCGATGGTCGAACTGCTCGAGCTTGAAGAAGCCACGCTGCAGAGCCTCGCCGAGCTGCGACTGCGCATGGTCGGGCTACCGGTCGATGCAGGCGCGAAGTTTCCGGCGCAGCTGTCGGGCGGGATGATCAAGCGCGCGGCACTGGCGCGCGCGCTGTCGCTCGATCCGGCGCTGCTGTTTCTCGATGAACCCACCGCCGGCCTCGATCCGATCGCAGCCACCGCATTCGACGACCTGGTCCTTTACCTGCGCCGCACGCTCGGCCTGACGGTGGTGATGGTGACTCACGATCTGGACACCCTTGCGCGGACATGTGATCGTGTCGCGGTGCTCGTCGACGGCAAGGTCATCGTGGATACGCTCCCCGGCATCGTCCGGAACGAACACCCGTGGATCCGGGAATACTTTCACGGTGCGCGCGGGCGTCTGATGGCCGCGGCCGGCGAGGAAGAAAACCGTGGAGCGTGACGCGAAGTACGCAACACTTGCCCTGTTTGCGCTCGCCTGCGTGGCGGCAGCCGTCGCGTTCGTCTGGTGGTATTCGGGACGCGGCGACCAGCGCGATTACCAGACGTATGAGATTTATTTCCAGGGCACCGTGAGCGGCCTCTCCAAGGGCAGCCCGGTGCGCTACCTCGGCGTGGACGTCGGCCGTGTGACGCGCCTCGGCGTGGACAAAGCCGATCCGGGCCAGGTGAAGGTGATCGCCGACATCGATTCCAGCGCGCCGATTTCGGGCGGCACGCTGGCGAAGCTCGGCCTGTTGGGTCTGACTGGCCTGCTCTACATCGACCTGCAGCAGAACCCGGATACATCCACCACGACAGCACTGCAGCGGGGAACGCAACACCTGGTCATACCGTCGCGCAAGAGCAGCATCGAGGCATCCATCGAGCAATTGCCAGAGATCCTCGGGCAGGCCACGGAAGTGATGTCGCGCATCACACTTGTGCTGTCGGACGAGAACGTGCGCTCGGTCGGGCAGACGCTCGCCCACGTCGAGAAGGCTTCGGCAGACCTGCCGGAAACGATGGCAGAAGCGCGTGCCCTGGCGACCGAGCTGCGCGGGATTTCGAACTCGACGCTCGAACTCACCAATCGCCTGAACCAGACGCTCGGCAAGATGCAGCCCGATCTCGAGGCGACGCTCGCCAATACACGCATCGCTTCCGACAAACTGGCCCGCACGGCCGATGGTCTTGATCGCCTGCTGAACCAGAATGAAGGCGGGCTGGGCAGGACGGCCGGCGCCAGCGTCGCGGAACTGCAGCAACTCGTGATCGACGCCCGCAGTGCCAGCAACGAAGTGCGCGAGCTCGCGCGCACGCTGCGGGAGCGGCCGTCGAGTGTTCTGTTCGAGCCGAAGACGGCCGGCGTGGAGATTGCGCGATGACGATTGCAGCGGCCAGGGTTCACATTCGGCCGGCCCCGTGGCTGGCCTGCGCGTCTTCGATGGCGCTGCTGCTCGGAGGGTGTGCGGGAAGCCTGTTGCAGTCCGACGCCGAGGCGCCCGATACTTTCCGCCTGGGTTTCGCGGCCACGACTGCTGCAGCCACAGTCAGCGCAACGCCGTCGACCTCCGGGCTCGCCATCTCGGTCGCGCGTCCGCGTGCTGCGGCTGCGATCGACACGGATCGCATCGCCGTGCTCTCCGCGGGCAGTCGTTTCGACTATTACTCCGCTGCACGCTGGGCCGAATCCGCCCCGCAGATGCTGCAGCAGAATCTCGTGAGCGCGCTCGCCGCCACAGCTCAGTTCGGCGGCGGTGTCATGACAGCCCCGGCTCGCGTGCCGACGGATCTCCTGCTCGACGTGGAACTGCGACGCTTCGAGGTGGTGACAACGGGCGCTGACGCAGCGTCCTCGGGCGCGGCACCGGTGGTCCACGTTCAGGTGCAAGCGAGCCTGGTCGATTCGCGTCGTGCTGCGCGCGTCACGAGCTTCGTCAGCGAGGCCGCCGTGCCCGCGTCGGAGAACCGGTTGAGTGCGGTCGTCGCGGCGTTCGATCGCGCGAATGCACAGGTCGTGAGCGACATCGCTGCACGTGTGCAGGCCGCGGCCGCGGCATTGCCGGCCAAATAGTCACTCGCCGCGCCCTTCGCGCGCGGTCCATCACCGTCAGGCTGAGGTTGCGGTGCCCTTGGCGGGCACCCGGCTCATCGCATACTCGCTCATCGCGGTGATGGTCAGTGACGGGTTGACCCCGGGATTGGCCGGGACGGTCGAGCCGTCACAGACCAGGAAATTCCGGTAGCCGAACAGGCGGCTGTCCTGGTCGACGACGCCGCTCGCGGCGTCGCGACCGATCACGGCGCCGCCGAGGATGTGGGCCGTGGTCGGGATGTTGGCCCAGGCCTCGAGCACCATGCTCTGCGCGTAGCCGCCGGTTCGCTGCGCCAGCCATTCGGCCGCACGATTGCCCACGTCGATGAACGTCGGATTCGGTTTCTCGGGATCCTGCTCCGTGGTGAGCGAGACGCGGCCGAACCAGCCGCGTCTTGCCCGGAATGCAATGGCGTTGTCCAGGCTTTGCATGACCAGGAGCAGCACCGAGCGTCTCGACCAACCGACCGGCCAGAGCGTCTTCAGGAACGTCAGCGGGTGCCGCAGCACCTGGCCGAGCCACAGCAGGGGGCGTGTCAACCGCGTGCCGTCCCCCGTCAGCAGCGTATAGAGCAGCGCCATGAAATCGCCGTGGCGCCCGTAAGTCACGAACTCGATGTGCGTATCGGGTCGCGGGTAGACGCTCGCGCTGATGGCGACATCGTTCCACGGCCGCGCCATGCCTTCCGGCAGCGTCACCGCGAGCACCGACTCGCTGTTGGTCCGCACCAGTTCCCCGAGCCGGTCGCTGATCCGCGGCAGTGCATTCGACAGTTTGCACTCGGCGAGCAGCTGGTTGGTGCCCAGTGCGCCGGCGGACATGACGATGCCGCGAGCGGTATACGTGCGCCGCCGCTTGCTCAGCCACGCTCCGGGATGCTCTGTCGTCACGACATAGCCTGCAGATCCATCCTCGGCACCCAGTGGACGGATGTCCACCACCTGCCGCTCCGGGTGGATCTCGACGCCGCGCTTCTCCGCGAACCAGAGGTAATTCTTGACTAGCGTGTTCTTGGCGCCTTCGCGGCAGCCGACCATGCACGCGCCGCAGTACGTGCATCCCGTCCGGTCGGGGCCGGCACCGCCGAAATACGGGTCCGGCACCTTCGCGCCGGCCTTGCCGAAGAACACGCCGACCGGCGTGCGGTGGAACGTGCTCTCGACGTTGAAATGCCTGCCGACTTCCTGCAGCAGCTTCTGGCCGTCGCTTTCGCGCGGCACTGTCTGCACGCCGAGCATCTTCTCGGCCGTGGCGTAATGCGGAGCGAGTGCGGCTGCCCAGTCATTCAGGCTGGACCACTGCGGGTTGGTGAAGAACGGGGGAGCGGCCCGATAGAGCGTGTTGGCATACACCACGCTGCCACCGCCGACGGCTGAGCCGCTGGCGATGAACACGTCCTTGAACGGCGTCAGCCGAAAGATGCCGTGCAGCCCCAGCGATGGCGCCCACAGGAAGCGTCGCAGGTCCCAGGTGGATTTCGCGTAGTCCTCGTCGCGGTAACGACGACCGGCCTCGAGCACGCCGACGCTGTAACCCTTTTCGGCGAGTCGCAGCGCCGAGACGCTGCCACCGAAGCCGGACCCGATGATCAGCCAGTCATAGTCGAAGGCGACGTTGTCGCTGGTCATCTGCTATCCCCAGGTGCTGGCGAGCATCGCGGTCGAGCGGTGCTGCTACGCGAGACACTGACAGTAGATCAATGCTGCGCTCAGCGCGGCAGGATATCGAGTCGCTGCTCGAGTTCCGCGCGATCGCCGATGACCAGGCAGCCGGTCGGCAGGGTGGTCTCGTCGATGCCCCGCGCGCCCTGCCCGCCGATCCACACGGGCACGTCGGGCCCGAGTGCAGCGCGGATGACCGCGAGTTGCGAGGCAAGCGCGGGCACGCTTTCGAGCAGGATCACGCTGATGGCGATGAGCGCCGCATCGGCTCCGCGCGAGTAGCGCGCGATCTCTTCCGCCGGCAGGTCGGGCCCGAGGTAGTGCACCTTGAAGCCGTGGCTGGCGCAGATCATCGCCGACATCAGCAATCCGAGCTCGTGGCGTTCGCCAGGCAGCGTCGCGAACACGATCGACTGCCCGCGGGCCGATCGGTCGTACGTCTCGACGATCAGGCCGATGTGCTTGCGCACGCTCGTCGACACCATGCGCTCCTGCGCGATCGAGAACTGGCCCGCATGCCAGCGCTCACCGACTTCACGCAGCAGTGGCTCCAGCACTTCGTCGATCAACCGCGCGGGTGACAGCAGCGAGATGGCGAGGGTCAACGCCTGCTCGCACGAGGCAGATGAGTAGCGCTCGGCAGCTTCGAGGATGCGTTGGACGAACGCGGAGGGGGCGGCGACAGGCGGTGTTTGCGCGCCCGGCTCGTGCAGCAGTTCGATGAGGCCCGGCTCGTCCATCTGCACCAGCCGACCAATGGGATGCCCGCGCTCTGTCGCTTCCCGCAGGCGACGCAGCCGCAGGACGTCCTCCGGTCGATACACGCGCCGGCCCAGGTCGTCCCGCTGCGGCACGACCACGCGGTAGCGCCGCTCCCACGCCCGGAGGGTCTCCACGGTCAGGCCCGTGGCCTGCGAAACGGCCTTGATCGAATACATGCGTAGTGGGGGCGGCGGCTGGCGGGTGACTGCTGCGAAAGCTCTCTGGTGCCCGACGGGCGAAACGAGCCGGTACCCAGTCCATTCTCGGGCCCGGCGCGATCGGATTCACGCACCGGATGCCCCGGGCGCGGCCTGGATCAGGCCGGCATCTGCAGGACCGGGTGTTCGCCGGTTGCCTGCCGCAGCAGCAATTCCAGGAATGCGTCGCTCGAGATGGCGTCGCCGAACAGGCGGCCCTGGCCCATCTGGCAGCCGCTGTGGAGCAGGAAGTACCGTTGCTCCTCGGTCTCGATTCCTTCCGCGAGGACCTGCAGTCCGAGGCTGCGCCCCATCTCGATGATCGTGCGCACGATGGTGGCGTCGTCGGGATCGGTCGCGGCGTTGGTCACGAACGACCGGTCGATCTTGAGTGTGCTGATCGGGAACTGCTGCAGGGCGCTGAGGCTGGAATACCCGGTGCCGAAATCGTCGATCGACAGGTGGATGCCCATCGAGCGCAACTCGTCGAGCAGCGGCAGCGTGCGCTCCGCATCGAGCATGAGGGTCGTTTCGGTGATCTCGAGTTCGACGCAGGAGGCGGACACATTGTGCCGTTCGAACACCGAGCGGCAGCGCGGGATGAAGCTTGCCTGGCTCAGTTCCTTCAGCGACAGGTTGATCGCAACGCGACCTGGATCGCTCACGCGCCGCTGCCAGGCCGAATAGTCGATGCATACCTGGTTCAGCACCCAGGCGCCGATGTCGAGGATCAGCCGCGATTCCTCGGCCAGCGGGATGAACTGCGAGGGCGCGATCTCGCCATGTCCGGGCAGGCGCCAGCGCAGCAGGGCCTCGGAGCCCACCACTTCGCCGCTCGCGAGGTCCACCTTCGGCTGGTAGCGCAGCACGAATTCGTCGCGCTCGAGCGCGCGGCGCAATTTGCTCTTCAGCAGCAGGCGCTCGACGGCAGCGGCGTTCATCTCGGACACGTAGAACACGTGGCAGTTCCGGCCCTGGCGCTTGGCGTGATACATGGCCGCGTCCGCGTTGCGGATCAGGTCGATGACGTTGTCGGCGTGTTCGGGCACCAGCGCCACGCCGATGCTCGCCGTGACGTCGATCTCCTGGCCGGGCAGGTGCACCGGCTTGGCGATCTCACCGAGCACCAGTCGCGCGAGATCGTGGCCCTGTTCATGACCGGCCTCTTCACCCTTGATGCCCTCGGCGAACACGGCGAATTCGTCGCCCGCCAGGCGACCGGCGACCGACTCGCGTGGCAGCGTCCGGGTCAATCGTTCACTGATGGTCTCGAGCACGCGGTCGCCCGTATCGTGGCCGAAGGTGTCGTTGATTTCCTTGAAGTTGTCGATGTCGATGTACAGCAGCACGAGTCCGCGTCCCTGCCGCGTGTTGCGGGTGATCGCCTGGTGCAGCTGGTGCTGGAACTGCATGCGGTTCGGCATCTTCGTGAGCGTGTCGTACCGCGCGAGGTAGCGGATCCGTCGCTCGGCCCGCTTGCGTTCGGTGATGTCGCGCAGCACCAGAATCGTGCCGCGGTTGCCGCCCGTGGGTCCGCGCCCGAGGGACGAGATGTGCACCGACACCGGAATGGTCTGGCCGCGCTGGGTGCGAATCACCGTTTCGCCGGGTGCTGTCTGCAGCCGCTCGAGGTTGAAGGCCGCCAGGTGGTCCGGCGCGATCAGGTCCTTGAACGCAACGCCGATCAGTTCCTGTTCGGGCACGCCGAACAGGCTGGCCGCTGCTGCGTTTGCGGTGCGCATGCGCCCGTCCGTCGTCATGACGAGCACCGCGTCCTTGATGCCGTTCAGCACATCGTCGAGGAAATCGCGCGAGATAGTCGTGGTGGTGAGCGCCTGGCGCATCTGCTCGAGCGAGCTTTCGAGCGCGGCTACTTCGGCAACGCCGCTGACCGCGACGGGCTCGGCATAGCTGCCGCGTCCGATCGACTGCGCGTTGTCCATCAGCGCAACGAGCGCGCGGTCGATCCGGATCATGAGCAGCAGGACGACCAGGCCCGCCATGAGCGTCAGCAGGGCGCCGGCGATCGCGATGTGCACTGTTTGTGCGTCGAACGCCTCCTCGACGACTTCCTGCAGCTGCTGGTGCGCAGCAGCGATGCGGGGGTCCAGCGTCGAGATCACGTCCAGTTGTGCATTGACAGCGCGGAGCTTCTCTTGCTCGGCAGTTCCGGAGTAATGGGTGACCGCAGCGACGCCCGCGGTCAGCAGCGCGCCCACCGTCAGTACGGCAAAGACATAGCGCAGCTTGAGTCCTGATCCGACCATCGACCTTGAGTTCTCCGGGCTGCTTTCCCCGCCCCTTCGATCTCTTTATTTTGTGTGCGGTTCGACCGCCTGCGCGGCATCATATCCGACCTCGATCCCGGGAACACCGACCGCATGAACGCGCTGGAACTGACGGGTCGCGCACGCACCCACGTCATCGAACTGGACGCACCTCGTTGCACGCTGCACTACGAGGCCGTGGCCGCATTCCTCGGCATGCGCGACGCCGCGCGCGCCGAGGGCATCGACCTGCAGGCGGTCTCGAGCTTTCGGGACTTCGACCGGCAACTGGTGCTCTGGAACCGCAAATGGCGGGGCGACCGGCCGCTTTACGATCGCAGCGGTGCGCTGCTCGACCATGCCAGGCTCACGGAGTCGCAGCGGGTCGACGCGATCCTGGCGTGGTCCGCCATTCCGGGCGGCAGCCGGCACCATTGGGGATCGGACATCGACGTGATCGATGCCGCCGCGATGCCGGCGGGCTACCAGGTGGAACTGGTGCCCACGGAGTATGCGTCCGACGGCGTGTTTGGCCGGCTCACGGACTGGCTCGACCGCAACCAGGGTCGCTTCGGCTTCTTCCGGCCCTATGGCTCGGACCGTGGCGGTGCGGGCATCGAGCCCTGGCACCTGAGCTATGCCCCGGTGGCGCGCGAGGCCGTCGAGGCGCTGTCGCTTTCTGTCCTGCGCTCGGCCATCACCAGCGGGGACATGCTCGGCAAGGAACACGTCCTCGACCGGCTGCCCGAGATCTACACCCGCTTCATCCTGGCGGTCGACCCGCCTTTCTTGCCTGAGCGTCCCGGAAAGACTGCACTCGCTTGAGGAACCAGCGCGGGAACCAGCGCTTGAGCCGCCACGCCCAGCGGTATTCCGGCGGCCA
>JBAVIQ010000544.1:0-6166 GCA_049687035.1 Steroidobacteraceae bacterium | reverse complement strand
GCTATGTCCTGGTACCGTGCGCCGACAGTGATCACGATGGCCGGTGCGACTCACATCCGCCAAAGAACCACCACGACCGCGACCAGCATGGCCACGACGACGACAACGACAACGGTGGTGATGACCGCCCCGCACAGGTGCGGCCTGAACCCCGCCCTGCGACCCCGCAGGAGGCAGCGAGTCAGCGGGGACCTCGCGTGAGCCCCGGTCGCCAATCCATGACCGGCGACGACGTCGCTCCCTCGCGCCCGACGCAAGAACCCTGAGCCACCGGGGGCGGCGTCGTCGATAATGCTTTGATGACGACGCCTGCGAAGAAGACCCTCAAGCCCAGCACGCTGCGTATCGGCCGCCGCTATCGGCCCTCCCGGCTGAACGGTCCTTATGACGCGCTGGTTATCGGCTCCGGCATCGGCGGCCTGACCACGGCTGCGCTGCTGTCCGAACTCGGCTGGCGCGTCGCCGTGCTCGAACAGCACTACACGGCCGGCGGCGCCACGCACAGCTACGAGCGCAACGGTTACGAGTGGGACGTCGGCGTGCATTACATCGGCGACATGGGCGGCGCCACGATGTCGCGCCGGCTCATGGATTTCCTGACGCAGGGCAATGTCGCGTGGGCGCCCATGGACGCGCACTACGATCGCTTCTTCATCGGCGACCGGACCTACGACGCGGTCGCGGGCAGCGCCGAGTTTCGCGACAACCTGCTGGCGCATTTTCCGCGCGAGGCCACTGCGATCGATCGCTACCTCGAGCTGCTGCGCGAAGTCTCGCGCGGCATGCGCACGTTCACGCTCGAGCGCACGCTGCCGTCCTGGGCCGCCATGCTGGCAGGGCCGATCCTGCGGCGGCGTCTGCCCCGCAACTTTCAGCGCACGACGTGGGAGGTCCTCTCGGAGCTCACATCGGATCCCGAACTGATCGCTGTGCTGACCGGCCAGTGGGGTGACCTGGGGTTACCGCCGAAGCGGTCGTCGTTCGTCGTGCAGGCGCTGATTGCGCGGCACTACATGCACGGCGGCTTCTATCCAGTGGGCGGCGCATGGCACATCGGAGAGGCGATCCTGCCACGTATCCGTGCGGCGGGCGGCGAAGTATTCACATACGCGCGCGTCGATGAAGTGCTGCTGCGCGACGGCAAGGTGCGTGGCGTGCGCATGGCGGACGGCCACGAAATCGACTGCAAGGTCGTGGTCTCGAGCGCGGGTGCGATCAACACGTTCACCAGGCTGCTGCCGCAGCAAGCGGTGACAGAACACGGTTACGACGAACTGCTGAAGACCGTGAAGCCGAGCATCGGCCACCTCGGCGTCTACATCGGTCTGCAGGGGACAGCGCAGGAACTCGGCCTGCCGAAGACCAACTACTGGATCTATCCCGGCGGCAACGACTACGACGGTGCGCTCGACAGATTCCTGCAGGATCCGCACGGTCCATTTCCCGTCGTGTACGTCTCGTTCCCCTCCGCGAAAGACCCGTCGTTCGAACAGCGTCATCCGGGTCGCTCGACGATCGAGATCGTGGCGCCTGCGCCCTACGAAATTTTCGAGCAATGGGCCGGCAGCACTTGGGGCAAGCGCGGGGACGACTACGACGCACTCAAGCAGTCGTATGGCGAGCGCCTGCTCGAGCATCTCTACGACAAGATGCCGCAGTTGCGCGGACGCGTCGATTACTGGGAAGTGTCGACGCCCCTGTCGATGCAGCACTTCTGCGGCTACGGGCGCGGCGAACTGTACGGCCTCGATCACGATCCCGAGCGTTTCCGGCAGGACTGGCTGCGACCGCGCACCCGCATCAAGGGGCTCTGGCTCACCGGACAGGATGTGATGTCGTGCGGCGTCGCAGGCGCCATGATGGGTGGCATGGCGTCTGCAGCGGCGATTGCGGGACTGAGGCGAATGGTCCCGGTGATGAAGCGGATTTTCGGCTAGCAGGCCGGGCTGGCGGTCCCTTAGCCGGGGCTGCTATTTCTCCGGGCCGCTCGGCATCGTCCACTCGCCGGTCTGCGTGCTGAGTTTGTGGCAACTCATGCAGTCGCTCTTGTACGTCGTCACGTAGGCATTGTTGACGCCACCGACCAGGTGCACGAGGTGCAGGAGACGCGCAAAGGGCGGTGCCTTCTTTGAGCCGACGTCATGACAATCGAGGCACGAACCCGGGATATCCTCGAGCGCATCTTCCGCTGCAGGATGCTTGCCCTTCAGCGTGAGCCCCGTAGGCGCGCTCGCCTTGCTCTTGGCCAGCAGGCCAGGCTCGATCTTTCCCGCCGTCCATTGCTTCAAGGCAACACTCAGGCGATTGTCCTTGCCTTTGCTCTTGTCGAGCACGTGGCAGCTGACGCAACCGTTCGGATAGGGATCGACGGCCGCAGCGCCCGTCACCGGCAGGAATGCCAGCGTCGTGACGAACAGGGAAACCGCCAGGATCGTTCGCTGATGAATGCTCATGTCGCACACCTCGTTACGTGGGCGCGACGCAAATGGCCTGCCGAACCGTGCCGCGGACCGTGGACGGCCAGCGCAGGTCAGCGTCGTTCGAAGACATCATCCGCTCGTCGACCGATACAGGCAAACGGAAAGCCATGCGCTTGCGAATTCCGCCGGTTCGATGCTTCGCGTGCGCGAGGTTACGGGCGCGACTGGTCCGTCAACATAGCCTCCGACGGGGGTCGCGCAGCGCGGAGCCTTGCTGCAACCTGCTCGGCCTGTTCCATCACGCGCAACACGTTCAATCCCGCGAGCTTGGCGATGTCGGAATCAGTCCAACCGCGGCGCATCATTTCCTCGAGCAGTGCGGGATACCGGTCGACTCCTTCCAGGCCCTGCGGTACCTCGTCGATGCCATCGAAGTCGGAGCCAATGCCGACGTTGTCGATGCCAGCGACCTTGCGGATGTGCTCGATGTGATCGGCGACCTCCGACAACGTCACGACCGGCCTCGGGTGCGCTTTCTCCCATGCATCGAGCGCAGCCTTGGCGCGCTCCGGCTGGCCGATGTAGAGCCCCGCATACGGCGGAGCGTTGTAGCGGGTGCTTTCGGCAGCGTAATCCGCCTGCCATTGATTCGAGACCTCGGAGACGTAGGCCGGGTAGAAATTCACCATGACCACGCCGCCGTTCTTCGCGACCAGCTGCAGGACGTCGTCGGGCACGTTGCGCGGGTGACTGTTGATCGCCCGTGCCGAAGAGTGCGAGAAGATCACCGGGGCTTCAGTGACTGCCAGTGCGGCCTTCATGGCCTCGGGCGAGACGTGGCTCAGGTCGACCAGCATGCCGAGCCGGTTCATTTCCCTGACGACGTCCAAACCGAATGGGGTCAAGCCATGGTGGGCCGGTGTGTCCGTCGCCGAGTCGGCCCAAGGGGTGTTCTGGGTATGCGTCAGCGTCATGTAGCGCGCGCCCAGGTCGTACATCGTCCGCAACGTCGCGAGCGAGCTGTTGATCGAGTGGCCGCCTTCGACGCCGATCAGCGACGCGATCTTGCCCGAACGATGAATACGACGAATGTCGGCCGCCGTGTACGCCATCTGGAAATCGGCGGGATACGCCGCCACCAGGCGTTTGACGAGATCGATCTGCTCGAGGGTCGCCAGCACCGCATCATTGCCCTTGAGATCCGTTGGCACCCAGACCGACCAGAACTGCCCCCCAACGTGACCCGCGCGCAGGCGCGGAATGTCCGTCATGAGGGGCGCGCCGCCTTCGGGCACCGTAAGTTTCGTCGTATCCGATCGCAGATCGATCGACGCCAGTAAACCCTTCGTCCGAGCGCGCAGCTCCCACGGCAGATCGTTGTGACCATCGATGAGCGGCGTTGCCGCAAGGATTCGATCGACACGGGCGGCGAAGTTGCTGTCGGCCGCTGCGGCCATTCCCGATGCAGCCAGCAGGACGCCCAGCACCGCCGTAGCCACGGCGTGACGTCCGATCTGTCGAACCACGGGGGAAGGTCGGAGCATTGGGGTCACCGGGAGGGTTGCGAGGCGGGTCAGGATAGACGAAGCGGACGAAGTCATGGCGATGCCAGAAAGGCAATCAACGCCGGTTCCACCACCTCGGGGCGCTCGAGGTGCGGCAGGTGGCCGGCATCCGCCACGGACAGGAACAGGTGCTCGCCGAGTGCCTGACGTACCTTGACACTCTGTGCATATGGCGTCGTGTGATCCTGCTCGCCCCAGATCAGCAGCACCGGCCGCCGTTGCGCTCCTACGGCTTGGTACGTGGGCATCGGGTCGCGCGTAATGACGTGGCGGAGGGTCGAAAGAATCGCGCGACCGAAGCCGCAATAGCGCATCTGTTCGCGATAGCGATCCGCCCACCCGGGGAACCGTTCTGGATGCGCGAAATCACTGGATTGACCGGCCGCCATACCGGGCAGTACGGCAACGCGGAACAGGTACTCGCCGACGAGCGGCCAGTGCAGCATTCCGGGGTCACGCGTACTGGCCATCGGATCGAGCAGCACCAGCCGACGTACGCGCTCCGGATGCTCCACAGTGTAGGCCGCAACGATCGGCCCACCCATCGACAACCCGACGAGGTCCACCGGTCCCCGCACGTCGAGGGCAGTCAGCAGTTCGTCGATCTGGCGCGTGAAGCGCGCGATGTCGTAATCGCCGCGTGGGCGGGCAGACGTCCCGCGGCCGTACAGGTCGAAGCGAATGACACGATGCCCCGCGGCCACGAGTGCCGCGAAGGTGGGATCGAAGATGTACGACGGCACCGAAAAGCCGTGGACCAGCAGCACTGGCGGCGCCGTCTCCGGCCCCGCCATTTCGTAGTGCACCAGCCCCTCGCTCAACTGCACGTGGGCGCCAGTGGCGCCCGATCGCGCAGCGACGTTCAGGGTATGCCATTCGGAATTGCGCACGAGCAGTGGTAGCGCCACCAGGACGACCAGTAACCCGATCAGCACACGCCAGCCGAGGAGTTTTTTCATACCGGGGATCATCGTCGATCGGTGACGCGGGCGATAGGTCGATGGAGTTCCCGCGACGCAATGCCCGTCCCATGGCCGTATGATGCTGCCGCAGGATCGAGATCATCACGTGGTGCAGCTGAGATTTCGTCGATGAACCTACGCCGTCTCATGGAACACGTCCGCAAGCTCGAATGGACCGCGATCGGAATCGAACTGGTCATCGTCATCGTCGGCGTCTTCATCGGCATGCAGGTCTCGAACTGGAACGTCGAGCGAGAGGCCAGGCAAAGAGGCGCGCTGTTCGCCGAACGTCTCAAGGCCGATCTGCGCGAAGAAGCCTGGTACTACCAGCTGCAGATTGAATACAGCCGCGACGTGCTGGCCAACGCCGAGCGGGCCGTCAACGCGCTCAGTGGACAATCGACCGATTCAGACGAAGCGCTGCTGGTCAGCGCTTATCGTGCGACCCAGTACAGACAGAAGGCTCGACGTCGGGCAACCTATGACGAACTCGTCTCGACCGGCACCCTCGGCCTGATCAAGAGCCAGACGCTGCGCAACACGGCCCTGCAGGTCTACAACTTTCCCACGCTGGACAACGTTGCGAGGGAAGGCATGCAGTCGCGTTATCGGGAGGCGTTCCGGATGACCCTGCCGAACGACGTCCAGCGGGCGCTCGGCAGGAATTGCGGCGATCGGTTTGTCCGCGCCGGCGACTACAAGGGTCTCGACGACGTGATCGATTACCCTTGCCGGACCGGGTTGCCCGCAGACGCGATTGACGAAGCCGTAAGGATGCTGCACGCGAACGATGCCCTCGTTCCACTGCTCCGCCTGCGGATCGCGGATCTCGAAACGCGACTTGTAGATCTGACCGGCAACAACAGGGACGTCATGCAGGGCCTGCAAGCCATCGCGACTGAGTGATCGCAGCCACGGCCGGGTCAACGAGCGGCTGCGCAGTATTTGCTGCGCCCGCCGTTTGCCCTGAGCATACCGACGTAATACCCGGCCATTTCGCGCGCGCGTTGCTGCTCGGGCGGGTCCTCAGCCAGCAGGGTCCGGATCGAGTCCGCCCACGAGGTCGCACACTCGTCCTGGGGACGGACGGAATTCGAGCACGCGATGAACGCCTCGAAGGCAGCCTGATAGAGCAGGAACTGCGCACGGGTCATGGCGCCGCCGTGGCCGGGAATCGCCACCTCGAAAGGCGTTGCGGCCACTTGCTGCAACGCGACCT
>JBAVIQ010000543.1:0-1973 GCA_049687035.1 Steroidobacteraceae bacterium | reverse complement strand
GTCGACATCCCAGACGGGCGTCCAATCGAGTCGCCTGCGTGCCTTGCTCGCATCGAGCCCCAGCAGGTGCGCCTCGTGGACGTCATCCTGGACATCCGCTTCAACCAATGCCCCCTGGCCCCAGAGTCGCGCCGCCAGGCCGGCAATATGCGATACCGTCTTCGAATGTCTTGCGTCAGGGCCAAGATTCCACGCCTCTGCAAATTCGTTGCCGCGACTCACAAGGGCCTTTGCGAGCAACATGCAACCCGACACCGGATCGAGCACGTGCTGCCACGGCCTGGTCGAATGTGGATGCCGGATCCTGACAGCCTTGCCGGCGGAGAAGGCCCGGACGATGTCCGGCAGCAGCCGATCCACGGCCCAGTCACCGCCGCCGATGACATTGCCGGCGCGCACAGTCGCCAGTGGTACGCCATTCTCGCGCAGGTAGCTGTCACGGTACGAAGCAGCGACGATTTCTGCCCCGGCCTTGCTGCTGCTGTAGGGGTCGTAGCCCCCAAGCGAATCCGATTCCGTCATTGCGCGGCCGGAGTCGTCGTTCGCGTAGCACTTGTCACTGGTGACGACGACAGCCGCCGCTACGCCAGGCGTCGATCGCAGGGCTTCGAGCACGTGCACGGTACCCATGATGTTGGTGGCAAAAGTCTCGACCGGAGCCGCATAACCTGGGCGCACGAGCGACTGCGCTGCAAGATGAAAGACAATTTCGGGTCGCAGCCGCCGTACGGCGTTGACCACTCCAGCGACGTCTCGAATGTCGCACCTTTCGTCGGCAACGAGGTCGGACACGCGGGCGGCTTGGAACAGGTTGGGCTGGCTCGGCGGATCGATGGCGATACCCGACACCTCGGCGCCCAGCCGATGCAGCCAGAGGCACATCCAGGAGCCGATGAAGCCGGTGTGCCCGGTCACCAGCACGCGCCTGCCCGCCCAGAAGCCGTCCGCCATTACCAGACTTTCCAGGGCGCCTTGCCCGCTGACCAGAGATCCTCGAGGTAATTGCGTTCCCGCAGGGTATCCATCGGTTGCCAGAAACCGGGGTGGCGATACGCCATCAGGTCGCCACGAGTCGCCAGGTTCTGCAGAGGGCCGGTTTCCCAGGCCGTTTCGTCACCGTCGATCAGGCTCAAGACCTTGGGCGACAGGACGAAGAAACCGCCGTTGATCCAGCCGCCGTCGCCAAGCGGCTTTTCCCGCAACTGGGTAACGCGGTCCCCTTCGATGTCCACGACGCCGAAGCGGCCCGGCGGCTGAGTCGCGGTCACCGTGGCGAGCTTGCCGTGCCCGCGATGGAAATCGATCAGGCGCCCGATGTCGATGTCGCCGACGCCGTCGCCATAGGTCATGCAGAAATCGTCGTCTTCGACGTAGGAGCTGACGCGCTTCAGTCGCCCGCCTGTCTGTGTCGTATCGCCAGTGTGCACCAGCGTGACTCGCCACGGCTCGACGTGTCGCTGATGAACCGTGAGCCCATTGTCCGACAGGTCGATCGTGACGTCCGACAGGTGCAGCGCGTAGTTCGCGAAATACTCCTTGATCAGATACCCGCGATACCCGAGGCAGATCACGAAATCGTTGATCCCGTAATGCGAGTAGATCTTCATGATGTGCCACAGCATCGGTTTGCCGCCGACCTCGACCATGGGTTTCGGCCGCGCCACCGTCTCTTCCATCAGGCGCGAACCGATGCCGCCGGCAAGAATCACCGCTTTCATTCTGCATCCCCTGGGCCTGGTGGGTACGGCCCGCTGATTCTGTTCAAGGCATTGACGTTACCGACAGGCTTCAGAAGCCGCTCGATCGGCGATCCGCTCAGTCGCGTCGCGTAGTGCGCGGGGTACCCATTGCCCGGGTTCGGAACGAGACTGTGAGAATAATCGGGCTTCCATGCCGGTTCAGAGACGGCCCTCGCCATTTCAGTGACCGCGGTCGGCACGCCGAGCATCAGGACCAGGAGAATGGGCCAGAAC
>JBAVIQ010000542.1:0-2908 GCA_049687035.1 Steroidobacteraceae bacterium | reverse complement strand
GAACATCGCCAGGGCCGAGTCGATGGTGCGCCAGGCCGCCGCAAAGGGCGCGCAAGTAATTCTTTTGCAAGAGCTTTTCGAGACTCCGTATTTCTGCAAGGACCACCTTGCGAGTCACTTCGCGCTGGCGCACCCGATGCCGGACAACCCGGTCGTGCGCCGTTTCCAGGGCCTGGCCCGGGAACTCGGGGTCGTGCTGCCGATCAGCGTGTTCGAGCGCGCCAATAACGCGTACTACAACTCGCTCGCCATGGTCGATGCCGATGGCGAGGTGCTCGGGGTCTATCGCAAGTCCCACATTCCCGAAGGGTGCGGCTATCACGAGAAGTTCTACTTCTCGCCGGGCGACACAGGCTTCCGTGTCTGGCAGACGCGCTTCGGCACGATCGGCGTCGGCATCTGCTGGGACCAGTGGTTCCCGGAAGCTGCGCGCTGCATGGCGCTGATGGGCGCGGACATCCTGATGTACCCGACGGCGATCGGCTCAGAACCGCAGGACCCGACCATCGATTCGCGCGACCACTGGCAGCGCTGCATGCAGGGCCACGCGGCCGCCAACGTGATGCCGCTCGTCGCGTCCAACCGCATCGGCGTGGAGCAGGGCCAGAAGTACGAGATGACGTTCTACGGCTCGTCGTTCATTGCCGACAGCACGGGTGGCAAGGTGGCGGAGGCCGACCGCGAGTCGGAGACCATTCTCACCGCCACGTTCGATCTCGACCAGATCCGATCGCAGCGTCACGCGTGGGGCGTCTTCCGTGACCGACGTCCCGAGCTTTACTACCCGATCCTGTCGCTGGATGGCCGTGCCCCGGGCTGAACGCATGCCTGACACCGCGGCCGCCATTGCGCTGCAGTCCCGGTCGTTGCGCGGTCTGGTCGCCTGCGTGGATCTCGAAACCACGGGCGGGATGGCCGCACACCACCGCGTCATCGAAGTCGGCATCGTGCTGCTCGAGCAGGGTGAGATCGTCGAGGAGTGGAGCACGCTCGTGCACCCCGGCGTCCGGATTCCGTCGTCGATTGCGTCGTTTACCGGCATCGACGACTCGATGGTGGCCGACGCGCCGCCTTTTGCCGACGTGGTGCAGGAAGTGCGGCGACGGCTCGACGGACGGCTGTTCGTCGCACACAACGCGCGCTTTGACTACGGCTTCCTGCGCGCGGAGTTCCGCCGACTCGACGTGAAGTTCGCCGCACCGGTGCTGTGCACAGTGAAGCTGTCGCGCGCGCTGTATAGGGAGCACGCACGCCACAACCTCGATACCTTGATGGAACGCTTCGGGCTCTCGTGCATGGCGCGGCACCGCGCGCTCGGCGATGCGCAGGTGCTGCCCGCATTGATTGCGGCCATGGAGAACGAGCGTGGTGTCGATTTGATGCATGCTGCGGTGACCGCTGCGCTGCGCGAGACTCGATTGCCGTCGCACCTGCCGCCGGAGCTCGCCGACGACTTGCCGGAAGGGCCGGGCGTGTACTTGTTCCGTGGCGAAGGCGGGACGCTGCTGTACGTCGGCAAGAGTCGCAACATCCGCAGTCGCGTGTTCGATCACTTCGCCGCCGAGCACCGCTCCGGCAAGGAATCGAAACTCACGCAGCAGGTCCGCCAGGTCGAGTGGATCGAGACGGGAGGCGAACTCGGGGCGCTGCTGCTCGAGTCGCGGATGGTGAAGGAACTCTCACCGACGGGGAATCGCCGTCTGCGCCGCAGCGAAGACGACTGCGTCGTACGCCTGCGCCGTGACGGGCAGGGTTTGCGGCCGCAAGTCGTGCCGATCGCAGACGTGGATGCGGGCCTCGATGCCGATCCCGTCTTCGGGCCGTTCCGCACCGAAAAGGACGCGTGGCGTGCGCTCGAGGGCAAGGCACGCGAAGCGGGTCTGTGCCTGAAGCTGCTCGGTCTGGAATCGGGTGCGGGCAGCTGCTTCGCCTACCAGGTCAAGAAGTGTCGCGGAGGCTGCGTCGGCAGGGAACCGCGCGCCCTGCACGATGCGCGGTTGCAGATGACGCTCGTGCCGCTGAAGTTCAAGCCGTGGCCGTTTGCCGGCGCCATCGGCATCCGGGAACCCGCACCCGCCGCGACTGGTGTCCAGATTCACGTGATCGACCGCTGGCGTCACCTGGGCACGGCGCGCGACGAAGCAGAAGTGCAGGCCCTGTTGCGCGTCGACAGCGACGCCGCGTTCGACGCGGACAGCTACCGCATCATCGGGCGCGCGTTGCAAGACGTGCGGCCGCGCGACCTGATGCAGTTTCCTGCGCGGCGGGAGTCCGCTTGATCGACACAACCGCGCCGGCACAGCACTATCGTTTCTTTGCGGCATGTCCGCTCAACGTCGCAGACATGCTGTCGGTCGAGCTGCGCCAGTTTGGCGTGGACGTCGTGCGTGAACATCCGGCGGGCGTCAGCTTCGAAGGGCCGCTGGCGAGCGCATACATCGCATGCCTGCAGTCGCGCACCGCCAGTCGCGTGCTGTTGACGCTGGCCGATATCGGCGCGAGCGATCCCGACGTGATGTACCGGGGACTGCTCGAGTTGCCGTGGGAGAGCCACGTGGGCTCGGACGGGACGTTCGCGGTCGACGTCGTCGGCGAATCCCCGCATTGGCTGCGCCACACCCAGTTCGCGGCGCTGCGCGCCAAGGACGCGATCGTGGATCGCATGCGCGAACACACGGGCGAGCGCCCCAACGTCGATCGGGCCTCGCCCGATCTGCGCGTGAGCCTGCGATTCTCCAAGGAACGCGTGACTGTCGGCATCGACCTCAGTGGCGAACCGCTGCATCGGCGCGGTTACCGTCAGACGGGTGTCGAAGCGCCCCTCAAGGAGAACCTCGCTGCTGCGTTGCTGCTGCGATCAGGCTGGGCCACGATGGCGGCAGAGGGCGCTGCGTTCTACGACCCGATG
>JBAVIQ010000541.1:0-2615 GCA_049687035.1 Steroidobacteraceae bacterium | reverse complement strand
CTCTTCGCCTCGCAGGGCCTCGAATTCGACGCAGAGTTTTTCTGCCCGCATCGACCCGCCGATGCCTGCGAATGCCGCAAGCCGAAGATCGGCTTGTTGACCGATTACCTGCGTGACCACCCCATCGACCCGCAGCACAGCTACGTGATCGGCGATCGCGAGACGGACCTGCAACTGGCGGCGAACCTGGGGCTCCAGGGCCTGAAGGTTCATGCCGATGGCCGCGATGGCTGCAGCTGGGAGGCCATCGTTGGCAGGCTGCGTCGCCCCGCCCGTGTTGCGACCGTTCTGCGCAAGACGAAGGAAACCGACATCCGGGTGCGGGTCAACCTCGACCGCACCGGCCCCATCGCCATCGCGACCGGCATCGGTTTCTACGATCACATGCTGGAGCAGGTCGCGCGTCACGGCGGCTTCGCGCTGGAACTCACCTGCACGGGCGACCTGGAAATCGACGAGCATCACACCGTCGAGGACTGTGCGCTCGCGCTCGGCCAGGCCTTGCGTGAAGCGCTGGGCGACAAGCGCGGCATCGCACGCTTTGGTTTCGTGCTGCCCATGGACGAGTCGCAGGCGCAGGTTGCGATCGATCTCTCTGGCCGCGCCTGCGCTGTCTTCGAGGGCGCGTTCGGTCGCGAGTCCGTTGGCGGCCTGCCCACCGAACTGGTGCCGCACTTCTTCCGCTCGCTGGCCGACAGCCTGCTCGCTGCCGTGCACGTTAAAGTGACGGGCGACAACGCGCACCACATGATCGAGGCCTGCTTCAAGTGCACGGGTCGCGCGCTGCGGCAGGCCGTGCGGATCGAAGGCACCGAACTGCCGAGCAGCAAGGGCGTGCTGTGAGATGACGGACGTCGCGATCATCGCCAACGGTGGCGCCAACATCGCCTCGCTGCGCTTCGCACTCGACCGGCTCGGCGTGTCCTCGCGGCTGACCGCCGATGCAGACGAGTTGCGTCGCGCGCCCCGCGTCATCTTGCCCGGTGTGGGCGCCGCGGCGGACGCCATGGAGCGTCTGCACTCACTCGGACTGGTATCCGTGATACCGACGCTGACCCACCCCGTGCTCGGCATCTGTCTCGGCATGCAACTGTTGTTCGAGGCCAGCGAAGAAGGCGACACGCAGTGCCTTGGCATTCTCCCGGCCCGGGTCACCCGGTTTCCCGATCGACAGGGCTTTCCGGTCCCGCACATGGGTTGGAACCAGGTCGTGTCCCGGACCGACTCAGCGCTGACGCGTGGACTCGGTGACGACGCCTACGTCTATTTCGTGCACAGCTACGCGGCACCGGTCGGCCCGTGGACCGAGGCCGTTACCGATTACGGCGGCGAGTTCTCGGCGATCGTGCGTCACGCGAACTTCCACGGGGCACAGTTTCATCCCGAGCGCTCGTCCCGCGCGGGCCAGCGGCTCCTCGCCAACTTCCTGGCACTGGCCTGACATGCAGCTCGTTCCAGCCATCGACCTGCGTGGCGGTCAGTGCGTGCGACTGCTGCAGGGCCGCTTCGACGCCGAGACCGTCTATGGTAACGACCCGCGCGTGATCCTCGGGCGCTACCGCGACCTGGGTGCGCGGTACGTGCACGTGGTCGATCTGGACGGCGCACGCGACGGCTCACAGGCCAACCGAGCGGCAATCGCCGACCTGGCGCAAGCATTCGTGGACACCGCCATCCAGGTCGGCGGCGGCGTCCGCTCACGCGACGTGGCCGCGGAATTACTCGGTCTTGGCGTGCAACGCATCGTCGTGGGCAGCGTGGCCGTGACGCAACCCGCAGAGGTTCAGCAGTGGCTGCGCGAGTTCGGTCCCGATCGCATCGTGCTGGCCTTCGATGTCCGTCTCGATGCAGGCGGCACCCCGCGTCTCACCACGCACGGCTGGGAATCACAGACCGAGGCGAGCCTGTGGGACGCGGTCGAGGGTTACCTGCCGCACGGCGCCTTGCACGTGCTGTGCACGGACGTTGCCCGTGACGGCGCACTCTCTGGACCGAATCTCGCGCTGTACGCCGAGGCGGTACGACGCTTTCCGACGATTCAATGGCAGGCCTCGGGTGGCGTCAGCTGCGGTGCCGACCTCGTGGCGCTCGCAGCTACTGGCGCGGCGGCCGTGATCAGTGGCCGCGCCCTGCTCGAGAATCGAATTCCGTCCACGGAGCTCGCCCCATTCTTGCCAAGCGCATAATTCCCTGCCTCGACGTTCGCGACGGCCAGGTCGTGAAGGGCGTTCGCTTCCGCGATCACAAGGTCGTGGGCGACATCCTCGAGCTTGCCGCGCGTTACTGCGCCGAGGGCGCGGACGAGCTGGTTTTTTACGACATCACGGCGAGTCCCGAAAACCGTTCCGTCGACCGCAGCTGGATCACGCGCGTGGCGCGCGTGCTCGACATCCCATTCTGCGTGGCCGGCGGTATCCGCACGGTTGCCGATGCCGAGGACGTGCTCAATTCCGGCGCGGAGAAGATCTCGGTGAACTCCCCTGCCCTGGCCGACCCCGACCTCGTGAACGCGCTCGCTCGACGCTTCGGGTCGCAATGTATCGTGGTCGGCATCGACAGCCAGACCGTCGGCGACGAATTCGAGGTCTATCAGTTCACGGGCGACCCCGACCGCT
>JBAVIQ010000540.1:0-15648 GCA_049687035.1 Steroidobacteraceae bacterium | reverse complement strand
CCCGTAACCTGAGCGCCTGTTCCTCGGCGAAAAACGGCCTGAATGACTTGAGCAAAGCACGCAGGCGTCGGCAGTCGACCCGACACTGGTGGACGTCGCGCTCGCTGGCCTCGCGCAGGCGGGTGAGTCGAACTCGAAGCGCAGCGTGACTTTCGCGCAGCGCGCGGCGCAAACGCGCTGAGCCATCAAGTGGAACGGACACGCTTGAGCCCGGCGCGGTCAAGCACGAGCGACAGCAGCGTGCCGACGGTCTTGTGCGATTCGAGCGCGTGCCGCAGCGGCACGTCCAGGTTGAGCCAATAGGAATTCCGCCGCCCTGCGCGTTCGCGCAGGATTACCTCGGCTTCCTCGAGGTCGCTCACGATCTTCTGGACTGCGCGTTCCGTGATGCCGACACTGAGCGCGACGTCCCGCAGCCGCGCGTCCGGGTCCAGGGCCAGGCAGACCAGGACGTGCGCGTGGTTGCTCAGGAAAGTCCAGTGCCGACCAGGGCTTGCGGTCATCAGGGCACCTCGTTGCGGGCGGGACGGAACTCTGGCGATCGGACCTTGTCCGAAGCCCAGTTCCGGTTTTCGGGTTCCTGTTATTATGCGCTCACGCCGGGCCCCGCTGCCACGCCTGGGTGCGGCAGGGATTGAAACCCGGAAGATCACCCCAAGCGAATGGGCCTCAAGGGATCGCCCGCTGGAGACACGCCAAGATGAAACGGATTCTGCTGTTCCTCGCCACCAACCTCGCCGTCGTGGTCCTGCTCGGGATCGTGCTGCGGCTCATCGGTTTCGAGGGCATCCTCGACGCCCAGGGCGTGGACCTGAACCTGGGCGCCCTGCTCGTCTACGCGGCGCTGGTCGGC
Source organism: Steroidobacteraceae bacterium (assembly GCA_049687035.1). Taxonomy (GTDB): domain Bacteria; phylum Pseudomonadota; class Gammaproteobacteria; order Steroidobacterales; family Steroidobacteraceae; genus RPQJ01. Next base: position 14,795 of record JBAVIQ010000540.1, on the reverse strand, counting down.
TTCATCGGCTCGTTCGTGTCGCTCGCGATGTCGAAGTGGTCCGCCAAGAAGATGATGGGCGTGCGCGTGATCACGCAGCCAGCCAACTCCACCGAGAACTGGCTGGTCAGCACGGTGCGCCAGCAGGCGCAGGTCGCCGGCATCGGCATGCCGGAAGTCGGCATCTTCGATTCGCCGGAGCCCAACGCGTTTGCCACGGGCGCGCGCCGTGACGCAGCGCTGGTCGCGGTCAGCACCGGCCTGCTCAACAGCATGTCGCAGAAGGAAGCCGAGGCCGTGCTCGCGCACGAAGTGAGCCACGTCGCGAACGGCGACATGGTCACGCTCACGCTGATCCAGGGCGTCGTGAACACGTTTGTGATTTTCCTGTCGCGCGTGGTCGGCCACACGGTGGACCGCGTGATATTCAAGACGGAAGAAGGTCACGGCCCGGCGTACTGGGTGACGACGATCGTCGCTGACATCGTGTTCGGGCTGTTCGCCTCGATGATCGTCATGTACTTCTCGCGGCAGCGTGAATTCCGCGCCGACGCGGGTGGCGCGACGCTCGCGGGTCGCCAGGCCATGATCGGCGCGCTCGAGCGGCTGCAGCAGCGCCATTCCGGCGCGCTGCCCGACAAGATGGCGGCGTTCGGCATCGCCGGTAGCCCGAAGCCGGGCGGCCTCAAGCGCCTCTTCATGTCGCACCCGCCGCTCGAGGAGCGCATCGCTGCGCTCCGCAACTCGGTCGGTTAACCCGGCCCGGGCTGCAACGAAGGCCGCGCTCCGCACGGGGCGCGGCTTTTTCCATTAAGGTCAACGCAGCATGAGCGGCACGACCACTCTCGTCTGGTTCCGGCGCGACCTGCGCCTGGCCGACAATCCGGCACTCGCTGCAGCCGCGGCGGACAGCGACCACGTCGTGGCGGTGTACGTGCATGCACCTGAAGAAGAGATTCCCTGGTCGCCGGGCGCAGCGAGTCGATGGTGGTTGCACCACAGCCTGGCCGCCCTCGATGCATCACTGCGCTCGAAGGGTGTTGCACTCACCCTGCGCCGAGGGCCCGCGTTGTCCGCTCTGGTCGAGTTGGCGCGTGAAGCGGGCGCCACCAAGGTCGTGTGGAATCGTCTGTACGATCCAGCCACCGTCGCGCGTGACACGATGGTCAAGGCCGGGTTGCGCGAACTGGGCTTCGAGTGCGAGAGCCACAATGCGAACCTGCTGCACGAGCCATGGCAGATCCGCACCGGCCAGGGTGGGCCGTACCGCGTCTTCACGCCGTTCTGGCGTGCATGCCAGATGAGACTCGACGAGCAACCGGCGCCGCTGCCGGCGCCCAGGCAACTGCGTGGACCGTCGCAACCCGTGCCGAGCCTGTCGTTGAGCGAGTTCGATCTGCTGCCGAAGCTGCGCTGGGACGCAGCACTCGCGCAACACTGGACGCCCGGCGAGCAGGGCGCGCAGCAGCGACTGGAGGAATTCTGCGGCGAATGGATCGGCAGCTACGATGAAGGCCGCAATCGACCGGATCTGCCCGCGAGTTCACGACTCTCGCCTCACCTGCATTTTGGCGAGATCAGCCCGCGCCAGTGCCTGGTCGCGGCGCGCAACGCCGTCGTCGATCAGCCGCAGGCCGCGAAATCCGCCGACAGTTTCGTCCGCGAGATCGGCTGGCGCGAATTCGCCTATCACCTGCTGCACCACTACCCGCACACGCCCGAGCGTCCACTCGACGAACGCTTCGAGCGCTTTCCGTGGGCGGACAGTCCCGCGCTGCTGCTAGCCTGGCAGCAAGGCCGCACCGGCTTCCCGATCGTCGACGCCGGTCTGCGTGAATTGTGGACGACCGGCTTCATGCACAACCGCGTGCGCATGATCGTAGCGTCGCTCCTGACGAAGAACCTGCGGCAGCCGTGGCTCGCCGGTGCCCGCTGGTTCTGGGACACGCTGGTCGATGCGGACCTCGCAGCCAACACGCTCGGGTGGCAATGGACGGCGGGCTGTGGCGCCGACGCCGCCCCCTTCTTCCGCATCTTCAATCCGGTGCTGCAGGCGGAGCGCTACGACCCGGGGCGCGTGTACATCCGCCGCTGGCTGCCGGAGCTGGCACAGCTGCCCGACAAGTGGATTCATCGCCCGTGGGAAGCCCCTGCGGAGGTCCTGGCGCAGGCCGGAGTGGCGCTTGGGCAGACGTACCCGCACCCGATCGTCGAACTCCCGGCCAGCCGGGATGCCGCCCTGGCGGCCTATGCCACGATCCGGGAGCCGGTCGTACCCGCCCGCGCCTGAATCCGCGCCCCCCGGGTGGCCGAAACGGTGGCCATGCCACGTCCGACGCCCTTCCTCCGCTCGATCACCCTGGTACTCGCGGCCGCAGCGACTTTGCTGGCGGGACAGGCATGGGCGTCGAACCTGCCGGACGCGGTGCTCAAGGGCAATTACGGCCTGCAGCGCGTGGGTGCCGGCGAACTCACCTGGCTCGGCCGCCCCATCTACCACGCCAGCCTTTGGACACCCGCCGGTAACTTCACCGGCTATGAGCCCGGTGAGCCCGTCGCCCTGAGCCTGTCGTACCAGCGGAAATTTTCGCGGGATGAGTTGCTGCGGATCACGTCGACGGCCTGGCGACTGCTCGGCTCCGTGCCGGCGGAAAAGCGCGAGCATTGGCTAGCCTCGCTGCGCACGTTCTGGTTGGACGTCGGGCCGGGCGACAACGTCACGACCGTGGTCGTCCCGGGCCAGGCCACTCGCTTCTACGATCACCGGGGGTTCATGGGCAAGATCGACGATGCGGCGTTTGGTCCCGCGTTCCTGTCGATCTGGCTCGATTCGCGCAGCGTGGTCGGCGACCTGCGGGTGCAGTTGCTCGGTCTCGAACGCAGCGCCGCCCGCAGGTGAGTGACTCTCGCGTGAACGACCCCAAAGCTGGCAGCCTGGTGCTGAAACTGCGGTTGTGGTTCGACGCTGGCGAACCCGATCCGGACGCACCGCGAGCGACCGACGGTGCGGCCGGGGTCGACTGGGGCCGCATCGTGCCCTTCGCACTGATGCACTTCGTCTGCCTGTTTGCGTTCTACGTCGGCGTGAGCATGACCGCCATCGCCGTCTGCGTCGGCTTGTACCTGGTGCGCATGTTCGCGATCACCGGCTTCTACCACCGCTACTTCTCACATCGGTCGTTCAAGACGTCGCGTGCCGCGCAGTTCGCGTTCGCGGTCCTCGGCGCGTCCGCGGCGCAGCGCGGACCGATCTGGTGGGCCGCGCATCATCGACATCACCACGCGTTTTCGGACAAGCCGCAAGACACGCACTCGCCCGTGCAGGACGGCTTCGTCTGGGCGCACATGGGCTGGTTCCTCTCGAAGCGCCACTTCCAGCCGGACCTGCGGCGCGTGCGCGACCTGCTGCAATACCCGGAGCTGCGCTGGCTCGATCGCTTCGACATCCTCGTGCCATTCACGCTCGCGCTCGCCTTGCTGCTGCTCGGCACGGCACTGGAGCGCTTCGCACCTGCGCTTGGCACGACCGGCGGGCAACTGCTGGTGTGGGGCTTCTTCGTCTCGACCGTGCTGTGCTACCACGGCACCTACACGATCAACTCGCTTTGCCATGGCTGGGGCTCGCGCCGGTACCCCACCAGGGACGACAGCCGCAATAATCCTTTGCTCGCGCTGATCACACTGGGCGAAGGCTGGCACAACAACCACCACCACTATCCAAGTTCGGTACGCCAGGGCTTCTACTGGTGGGAATTCGACATCACGTTCTACCTGTTGCGAGGCCTCGCGGCGCTCGGCGTGATCTGGGACCTGAACACCGTGCCCGCCCGCATTCGCGACGTGCGCGAGGCGACGCCTGCATGAGAATCGCAGTCGTCGGGGCCGGCGTGGCCGGGTTGTATGCGGCATGGCGACTCTCGACCACGCACGCGGTGACGCTGTTCGAGGCCGCGGATTATGCGGGCGGACACACGAACACCGTCGACGTCGATTGCGGCGGCCGCCACTGGTCGATCGACACGGGCTTCATCGTCTTCAACGACTGGACCTACCCGAATTTCATCGCGATGCTGGACGAGCTGGGCGTGGCGTGGCAGCCGTCGAACATGAGCTTCAGCCTGCGCTGCGAGCGCACGGGCCTCGAGTACAACGGCACGTCCGTCAACTCGCTGTTCGCCCAGCGCCGGAACATCGTGCGCCCCTCGTTCCTGCGGATGATCGCGGACATCCTGCGCTTCAACACCCGCGCCAAGGCCTGGCTCGACGCCCCCGATTCACGCGATGTGACGCTCGGCGAATTCATCGCAGCGGGCGGCTACTCGCGACAGTTCGTCGACCATTACATCGTGCCGATGGGGCGTGCGATCTGGTCGGCGGAAGCGTCCGCCATGCTCGGTTTCCCGGCGCGCTTTTTCATCGGCTTCTTCGATCGCCACGGCTTTCTCAACGTCGATGACCGGCCCGTCTGGCAGACCGTGAGCGGCGGCTCGCGCGAATACGTGCGCGCGCTGCTCGCGGCAACACGAGCCCACGTGCGGCTGTCGACTCCGATCGCCTCGATCCGCCGGCTCCCCAACCAGGTGTTGCTGCGCACCCGGACGGGCGACGTAGAGGCCTTCGATCACGTGTTCCTCGCGTGCCACTCCGACCAGGCCCTTGCGCTGCTCGAGGCGCCAACGCCCGCGGAGCTGGATGCACTGGGCGCGATGCCGTATGCCGCGAACGAGGCGATCCTGCACACTGACGCCAGCATCCTGCCCCGGCGTAAGCTGGCGCAGGCCGCATGGAACTACCACCTGCTGCGCGATCCGCAGGAGCCCGTCGCACTGACCTACGACATGAACGTGCTGCAGGGACTGCGCAATGCCCCGGCGCGGTTCCTCGTCACGCTCAATCACCGCGACGCGATCGACCCCAGCCGGATCGTGCGATCCTTCCAGTACACACACCCGGTCTACACACCGGCCGGCGTCGCCGCGCAAGCGCGGCATCGAGAGCTCAATGGCGCGCAGCGCACGTATTTCTGCGGTGCCTACTGGCGCTCGGGTTTCCACGAGGACGGCGTGGTCAGCGCACAGGCGGCGCTGGCGCATTTTGGCGAGGACCTGGAACGTGCACAGCTGCCTCTACCAAGGGTCGGTTAGGCACCGCCGGCTCGAGCCGGCGGGACACGCGTTCCGTTACCGGCTCGCGCTGCTGTACCTCGACCTCGCGGAGACCGCGACCGTCTTCCGCGGGCGCTGGTTCTGGTCTGCGGGCAAGCGCTGGGGGATCGCCCATTGGCATCGCTCGGATCATTACGGCGATCCGGCTCGCGACCTCGGCGAATGCATACGTGAACTGGTGCGGGAGCGCGCCGGCATCGCAGCCGACGGGCCCGTGCGGTTGCTGACGCATCCACGCCACTTCGGTTACGGCTTCAACCCCGTGAACTTCTACTATTGTTTCGATGCCGACGACCGTCACCTGGTCGCCATCGTGGCCGAGATCAACAACACGCCCTGGGGTGAACGCCACTGCTACGTGCTGCCGCAGTCGGCCAACCGGGACACGCCCGACCGGTTGCACTTCGAGTTCGACAAGGATTTCCACGTTTCACCGTTCATGCCCATGGACATGCAGTACGACTGGCGCTTCACGCGGCCGGACGACGCGCTCGCCGTGCACATGGAGAACCGGCGAGATGGCCGCAAGCTGTTTGACGCGACGCTGACGCTGCGCAGGCAACCGATCACCGGCACTGCACTCGCCGCCTCGCTGGCGCGGCATCCGCTCGTCACGTTCAAGGTGACAGCCGCGATCTACTGGCAGGCGCTGCGGCTCTGGCTCAAGCGCACGCCGCTCTTCACGCATCCAGACCAGACCGGCGCCGGGCATCGGCACAGTGCCGGTCGCATCGATCCCATCGAGACCACGCCATGAGCAAGACCAGCGAAGCGACCGCGTCCATCATTACTGCCGTCGATTCAATGCGGGTGCCCGAGTCATCCGGCGCGGAAGGCGCCTGGCTGCAACGTCTCGGCAAGCGCCTGTTCCTGAATTCGCTGGCAAGATTCCAGCATGGCGAACTGACGGTCATCGTGCCTGCGACGGGCGAGCGGCACGTCTACGGCCGGCGCACGGTCGAGTGCGATCTGCACGCCACGCTCGAAGTGCTGCATCCGCAGACGTTCGCGGACGCAGCGTTCGGCGGCACCGTCGGTGGTGGCGAGGCCTACATTCGGGGATTCTGGCGCACGGACGATCTCACCGCCCTCGTCCGGATGTTCGTGGCCAACCGCAAGGCAATGGAGTCCTTCGAAGGCACGGCCGCCTACGTCAGCGATCCGGTGCGGCGCGTGCTGCACTGGTTCAACCGCAACAGCGTCGACGGCAGCCGCCGCAACATCGCGGCCCATTACGACCTCGGCAACGACCTGTTCGCGCTGTTCCTCGACGCGACGATGATGTATTCGTGCGCCGTGTTCGAACGCGAGGACGCGAGCCTGCACGAGGCGCAGCTGGCCAAGCTCGATCGCATCTGTCGCAGGCTGCACCTGTCGCCGAGCGACCACCTGGTCGAGATCGGCACCGGCTGGGGCGGCCTCGCGCTGCACGCCGCGCAGAACTATGGCTGCAAGGTCACCACCACGACCATCTCGCGCGAGCAGCACGACTGGGCGCAGCAGAAGTTCGCGGCGGCCGGCCTGCTGCAGAGCGGCCAGGTGACGCTGCTGCTCGAGGATTACCGCAACCTCACGGGCACCTACGACAAACTGGTGTCGGTCGAAATGATCGAGGCGGTCGGCGCGCAGTACCTCGACACCTACACGGCCAAGTGCTCCTCGCTGCTGCGGCCAGACGGTGCCATGCTGCTGCAGGCGATCACGATCCAGGACCAGGTGTACAAGCAGGCGCTGCAGTCCGTCGACTTCATCCAGCGCTTCATATTCCCGGGCAGCTTCATCCCATCGGTCACGGCCATTGCTGACTCGCTGTGCCGGGCCACGGACATGAAGGTGTTCCACCTCGAAGACATCGGACCGCACTACGCGACGACCTTGCGGAAGTGGCGCGAGAACTTCTTTGCGCGCCTCGCCGAGGTGCGCCAGCTGGGCTACCCGGACAGCTTCATCCGCATGTGGGATTTCTATCTCTGTTACTGCGAAGGCGGGTTCCTCGAGCGGCAGATCGGCGACGTGCAGATGCTGCTGACCAAGCCGCGGTGTCGTCTGCCCGCCCCGGCCTGATTGCTCCCCCCCGCCCCATTGCAGCGCCGGAGCAGAGTCGCGGGTTTCACCTACTGGCCTGACGGCGGCGCTACCGCGACAATCCGTAAACTGCCCAGTCGTCGCCGGAGCCCGCCATGACCCAAGCCGCCATCCTCGAAGGTCTCAGCAAGTCCAAGCTGGCAGTCGAGATGACCGCGGACCAGCGCACCGCGCTGGCAGCGGTAATGACACTTCGTGACCTGGCGCAGGGCGAGGTACTCGTACGCGAGGGCGACAGCGACGACCACCTCTACGTCGTCGCGAGTGGCGGCGTCGCGGTCGTCAAGTCGGCTGGCACGGACAACGAGGTCACGCTCAGTGTGCTGCGTCCCGGCGACGTCGTCGGCGAACTCTCATTCCTCGACGGCGCGCTGCGTTACGCCTCACTCGTTGCCGAGAACGGCACGCGGGTGCTGAGCCTGAGCCGCGGCGACCTCGAAGGCCTGCTCGACCGCAACCCCCACCTCGTCTATCGCGTCATGCGCGCGATCGTTCGCGTGGTGCACGACCTGCAGCGTCGGCTGTCGATGCAGACCGCCGAACTGACGAACTACCTCTACAAGACTCACGGCCGTTACTGAACCCTCCGCTCGAGGCCAACCGCACGATCGGCAGGTGCCGCACCAAATTGGGTCGTCACAGCCGATCCACGCCCTTCCCTGCACCGGTTGGGCGCAGCAAAGCGCGGATCGTGAGCATTTCAGGCTTGGCACGATTCTCGCTAGAGCGAATCGGAACTCCTGCCGAAGCTCAATGGAACCTGCCGCCACGCCTGTCGTGCCCTTCGACGAGATGTACACCGCCGACGGGCAGGTGCGCCCGCCCTATTCGGTCTACTCCGACTGGCTGATCCGCGAACCCGAGGAAGCGCTGCGCCAGAAGCGCGCTGAAGCCGACAGCCTCTTTCACCGGGTAGGCATCACGTTCGCGGTATACGGCGAGCAGGATGGCAACGAGCGCCTGATCCCGTTCGACATCGTGCCGCGCATCCTCTCAGCCGGCGAATGGCGCCAGCTCGCGGCAGGATTGCGCCAGCGCGTACAGGCGTTGAACGCGTTCATCGCGGACATCTACCACGGCCAGGACATCCTGCGCGCCGGTGTCCTGAGCCCCGAGCAGATCTTCTGCAACAACCAGTACCGCCCGGAGATGCAGGGACTCGACGTGCCGGGCGGCATCTACGCGCACATCGCCGGCATCGACGTCGTGCGCGCGGGCCAGGGCGAGTTCTACGTCCTCGAAGACAATCTGCGCGTGCCTTCAGGCGTCTCGTACATGCTCGAAGACCGCAAGATGATGATGCGGCTCTTCCCGGAATTGTTCGCCCTCAATCGCGTCGCGCCCGTCGAGCACTACCCGGACCGTTTGCTCGAGAACCTGGCGAGCGTCGCGCCCACGGGGGTCGCCGCACCGGTGGTCGTGGTGCTGACCCCGGGTGCGCACAACAGCGCCTACTTCGAGCACGCGTTCCTCGCGCAGCAGATGGGCGTCGAACTCGTCGAAGGCCAGGACCTGTTCGTGCGCGGCGGCTTCGTTTACATGCGGACCACGCAGGGCCCGCAGCGCATCGACGTCATCTATCGCCGCATCGACGACGACTTCCTCGACCCGCTGGTCTTCCGCTCGGACTCGGCGCTGGGCGTGCCCGGCCTGATGTCCGCGTATCGGGCCGGCCGCGTGACCATCGCCAACGCAATCGGCACCGGCATCGCGGACGACAAGTCGATCTACCCCTACGTGCCGGACATGGTGCGCTTCTACCTCGGCGAGGAACCGCTGCTGTCGAACGTGCCGACACGCGTCCTGCGCAAACCGGACGACCTTGCTTACACGCTCGCGCACCTCGACGAACTGGTCGTGAAGGAAGTCCACGGCGCCGGCGGCTACGGCATGCTGATCGGGCCGACGGCTTCGCAGGCCGAGCGCGAGGATTTCCGCCTGCGCATTCTCGCGGCACCCGAGAAGTACATCGCACAGCCGACGCTGGCGCTGTCGACGTGCCCGACCTTCGTCGAGCAAGGCGTGGCGCCGCGCCACATCGACCTGCGACCGTTCGTGCTGTCGGGCAAGGAGATCACGATCGTGCCGGGCGGGCTGACGCGCGTCGCGCTGCGGGCCGGCTCGCTGGTCGTGAATTCGTCGCAAGGCGGCGGGACCAAGGACACCTGGGTGCTGGAGGACTGACGCGTGCTGAGTCGCACTGCCGATCACGTCTACTGGCTGGGACGCTACGCCGAGCGCGCGGAGACTCTAGCGCGCACGCTCGACGTGCAGTACCGGCTATCGCTGCTGCCGCGCAAGAGCACCAGTGAAGGCGTCGGCTGGAGTCTCACGCTCACGACGCTTCGTTTCGCCGACGAGTACGCCGCACGCTTCGGCACAGACTACGAAACGCACCGCGTCATCGACTTTCTCGCGTTCGACCGCGACAACCCGTCGAGCATCCTCAACTGCCTGCGCGCGGCACGTGAAAACGCCCGGGCCGTGCGCGGCTCGATCTCAAGCGAAATGTGGGAGACGTTCAACGCCACCTGGCTCGAGGCTCGCAGCAACGCACCGAACCGGTTTTCGGCTCGAAACGTGGCCGAATTCATCGAGTGGGTCAAATACCGCGCGCACCTTGCCCGCGGCGTCGTGCTCGGCTCGATGCTGCGCGACGAGGGCTACCACTTCATGCAGATGGGCACCTTCCTCGAACGTGCCGACGGCGTAGCGCGCCTGTTGCGCATCCGCCTCGCCTGCGAAGCCGCAGACAATACCGGCGAGCCGGTGACACACGATTACCTGCCGTGGACCGTGCTGCTGAGGGCGCTTTCGGCTTACGAGATCTTCCGTCGCGTTTCGCGCGACCGGGTCACGCCGATGCACGTGGTCGAGTTCGCCGCGTTCCGGCCCGACGTGCCGCGTTCGCTGCTCCGCTCCGCCGAACTCGTGTTCGACAACCTGGCCGCCGTCGCCAACACGCAGTCGGGTGAGACACAGCGCCGCGCCGGCGTGCTGCATTCGATGCTGCGCTTCGGGACGCTCGACACGCTCGGTGCGGGCGGCGCGGAAGCCTTCCTGCAGGACGTGGTCGCACGCGTGTGGGACCTGAACGACCGCATCGGCCGCGATTTCCTCGGTCATGTCGTTCCCACCTGACGGCGGCAACACAGGCGACGCCATGCAACTGCACATCCGTCACGAGACCTGCTACGTCTACGAAGAGACGGTGAGCTACAGCATCCAATCGCTGAAGCTCACGCCGCGGGCCGAGCGCGGGCAGCGCGTGCTGTCCTGGCGCATCACGGTGCCAGGCGAACGGCTCGAGCAGATCGACCCGTACGGCAACGTCACGCACGTCGTGACGATGGAGGCGCCGCACCGGGAGATGCGGATAGTCGTCGAAGGCGTCGCCGACATCGCGCCCGACGGCGCGGGCAACCGCACGATGCCGCCGCTGGCAGGCGAGTTGTCGCACCTCGCGTTCCTCGCGCCGACGGCGCTGACGCGCGCCAACGCCAACCTGCGCGAGATCGCCGAGCGCCACCTCGGGCGTCACCCGGCTTCGCGCGCAACGCTGCTCGACCTCGTGGCGGGCGTGCGCAAGGCGGTCGAGTACGAACCCGGGATCACCGACGTCAGCCATTCCGCGGCCGAAGTGCTGGACCTCGGCTTCGGTGTCTGCCAGGACCAGGCCCATGTGTTCGTCGCGTGTTGCCGGGCCGCGGGCATTCCTGCCCGCTACGTGAGCGGCTACTTCTACACCGGGGAGACCGGCGAAGTCGCGAGCCACGCCTGGGTCGATGCCTGGATCGGCGGTGACGAGGGCTGGCTGAGCCTCGACGTCACGCATGGCGAAGCGGCCGGCGCAGCACATTGCCGGCTCGCGGTCGGCCGCGACTATCTCGACGCGGCGCCTGTCCGCGGCGTGCGCCGGGGTGGCGGCCGCGAACAATTGAGCGTCGCAGTCAAATTGGCCGCATCCGGCGGGGCCACACCTGCACCGGCCGCCTCCCATCAGCAACAGTGAGAACGTGCCTCCGGGTTCACGCTTTGCAGCGGCGTCGTTGCGGGCCTACCATTCGTATCCTCACCGCACGACCGGATCCGTCATGACGTATTGCGTAGCGATGCTGCTGGATGCAGGCCTCGTGTTCCTGTCGGACTCGCGCACCAACGCGGGCGTCGACCAGATCAACACGTTCCGCAAGACCACGGTGTTCGAGCGCGCGGGCGACCGCGTGATCGTGCTGCTGTCCGCCGGCAACCTCGCCATCACTCAAGGCGCGCTCAATCTGCTAGCGGAACGCATAAGCGCGCAGGGTGAGTCCAGCCTGCTTCTGTGCCCGAACCTGTTCGAGGCGGCGCGCTGCGTCGGCAGCGCGATGCGCGAGATGCACCAGCGCGACGCCGAGGCGCTCAGGCAGCAGGGCATCGAATTCAACGCATCCTTCATCCTCGGCGGCCAGATCAAGGGCGAGGCCCCGCGCCTCTTCCACATCTACGCCGCTGGCAATTTCGTCGAGGCCACACCCGACACCACCTACTTCCAGATCGGTGAATCGAAGTACGGCAAGCCGATCATCGATCGCGTGACACGGCGCAGCATGCCGCTCAGCGAGGCGGCCAAGTGCGCCCTGATCTCGATGGACTCGACGATCCGCTCGAACCTTTCGGTCGGCCTGCCGCTCGATCTCGTGATCGTCCGGCGCGACGAGTGCCGCATCAGCAGCCACGTCGACATCGACTCGACCAACGAGTACTTCCAGCGCATCCGCGAGCGTTGGGGCGAGGCCCTGCGCGAGATCTTCAGCGAACTGCCCAATCCGGACTGGCTCATGTCGACGCCACCGGAGGCAGGCAAACTCGCGCCGCCGCCGTCCCGGCTGCAATCGCGCGCCAAGTGACGTACTCCCGCTACCGGCATCGGTAGAAAAACGGAGCGAGTCCGCCCGCGGTCCCGCTAGAATTCGCGCACCCCCCGGAACCACAGGTTCTCACTGCATGTCCGCGATCCGACTGGCCTGGCTGCTGGTGCTGTTCTGTTGTTCTGGTCTCGCCGGCGCCGCGACGGGCGATCCACGATCCGACGACTTCTGGTACGGCGCCGCCCAGGACGGCACACCCACCGTCCGGCTGTATTACTTCTTCTCGCCGACCTGCCCGCACTGCCAGGCGGCCAAGCCGTTCATAGCCGAACTCCAGGCCCGCAATCCGTGGCTCGAGGTGAAGCGTTACTCGGTGAAGGATCACCGCGGCAATGCCAGGTTCTACTACGAGACGGCGCAGTCGCTTGGCGTCGAGGCGCTCTCGGTCCCCGGCCTGGTGTTCTGCCGCCAGATCATCATCGGCTACGACTCGGCCGGGACGACGGGCAAGGAACTCGCCGACGCATTGACGGCCTGCCACGACAGGCGCGCCGCGAATCCCGGTGCGCCCGATCCTGCACGGACGGTCGGTGGCGCCACCACCCAACTCTCGGCGGCCGAGGAAGACGCGGGCACGACAGTCAACCTGCCGTTCATCGGCTCGGTGGACGCCAAGGCGTTCTCGCTCCCTGTGCTCACGCTGGTGCTCGCGGGCATGGATGCGTTCAATCCCTGCGCATTCTTCGTGCTGCTGTTCCTGCTCAGCCTGCTGGTCCACGCCAGGAGCCGCACGCGCATGGCGATCGTCGGCGGCACGTTCGTGCTGTTTTCCGGGCTCGTCTACTTCGTGTTCATGGCCGCGTGGCTCAACGTCTTCCTGATTGCCGGGGAACTGCGCGTGATCACGTTCATCGCGGGACTGGTCGCGCTGACGGTCGCCGCGCTCAACATCAAGGACTATTTCTGGTTCAAGGCAGGCCCGAGCCTGTCGATCCCGGACGCGGCCAAGCCCGGCCTGTTCAAGCGCATGCGCGAAGTGGTCGCCTCCGGCAGCATGGGTCCGATGCTCGTCAGCACGGTGCTGCTCGCGATCGTCGCCAACTCGTACGAACTGCTCTGCACCGCAGGCTTCCCGATGGTGTACACGCGCGCGTTGACGCTCGCGGACCTCGAGTCCTGGCAGTACTATGCGTGGCTTGCGGCATACAACGTGATCTACGTGCTGCCGCTGCTCGCGATCGTAACGGTGTTCGTAAAGACCATGGGCGCACGCAAGTTGACCGAGTCCGAAGGCCGCCTGCTCAAGCTGATCTCCGGCTTCATGATGCTGGGTTTCGGCCTGCTGCTGCTCGTTGCACCGAACATGCTCACCAACGCGCTCGCCTCGATCCTCGTGCTCGCCGTCGCGGTAGGCGCCTCGCTGGTCGTGGCGAAGGTCGCCGCGCCTCGCAAGGCCTGAGCGTCACGGGTCCGGATGCAGGCAACCGCACCCGATCCGCATGCCGGCGCGCTCAAGCGCATCCGGGCCCTGCTGGGCCCGGCTGGCTGCATCGATGCACCCGAACTGACGGCGCGCTTCCTGACGGATTTCCGCGGCCTGTACCGAGGCGCCACGCCCTTCGTTGCGTGTCCGGCGACGACCGCAGAGGTTTCACAGGTACTCGCGCTCTGCAACGAAGCGCGCATCGCCGTCGTACCCCAGGGCGGGAACACGAGTTACTGCGGCGGCGCCACGCCGAGCGCCCGCGGTGATCAACTTGTGTTGTCGCTGCACCGGCTGAACCGAATCCGTGAAGTCGACGCCGCCAACTTCTCGCTGGTCGCCGAAGCAGGTTGCGTGCTGCTGGACGTGCAGGCAGCCGCGCAAGCCGTCGACCGGCTGTTTCCGCTGTCGCTCGGCTCGGAAGGCAGTTGCCAGATCGGCGGCAATCTTTCCACCAACGCTGGCGGGCTCGCGGCCGTCCGCTATGGCGTCGCCCGTGATCTCGTGCTGGGCCTCGAGGTCGTGCTGGCCGACGGGCGCCTGATCGACGGCCTGTCGAGCCTGCGCAAGGACAACACTGGATACGACCTGCGCGACCTGTTCGTCGGCGCGGAAGGCACGCTCGGGATCATCACGGCGGCAAGCCTGAAGCTGTTCCCACAGCCACGCACGATCGAGACCGCGTTCGTCGCCGTGCCTGGCATGCAGGCGGCGGTCGATCTGCTCGCGCAGTTGCGCGAAGCCACGGGCGACTGCGTCACGACGTTCGAATACCTGCCCCGCATCGCGGTCGAATTCACGGTGCGTCACATTCCCGGCGTGACAGACCCGCTGGGCGCGCCGCACCCTGCGTACGTGCTGTGCGAAGTATCGACGGCTCGCCACGATCCGCACCTGCGGAGCCTGCTCGAGGATGCGCTCGGTGCCGCCATGAATCGCGGCGACGTGCTCGAAGCCACGTTCGCCGAGTCGATCGCCCAGCGCGAAGCGCTGTGGCGTCTGCGCGAGTCGGTGCCGGAGGCGCAGCGTCACGAGGGGGCCAGCATCAAGCACGACGTCGCGGTGCCTGTCGCCGCGCTGCCCGCCTTCCTGCACAAGGCGAGCGCGGCGGTCGCGCAAGTGGCGGCGACCGCGCGTCTCGTGGCGTACGGGCACGTCGGCGACGGCAACCTGCATTTCAACCTCAGCGAGCCTGCGGGCGGCGGCGACCGCGCGGCGTTCATGGCACTGCAG
>JBAVIQ010000539.1:0-1891 GCA_049687035.1 Steroidobacteraceae bacterium | reverse complement strand
GCCTTTCCGCTCGCCCGGAGAAGAGCCGGAACGAACGCCCTCACCGACCGTCTGCCGTGCGTCGTACTCCGCCGTTGACCGTCCGCTGTCGGGACGGCATCGGCAAGGTCACCAACACGAATGGGTGACAGTGCCTACTTTGTTGCTGCAGCTGTCGCGGCAGCAGCTCGATCCTGCTTCGAGCGCTCGATGATGTACGCCTGGATGTCGGCGACGTCCTGCTCGTTCACGAGGTCGCCCATCCGCGGCATGCCTGCCGAGTGGATGGCGCCGTCGTAGACGATCGCCTTGAAGATCGAGTGCTTCTCCGTCGTGAGTCGGCGCAGGTCCGGGACCACGCCGCCGGATACGACCAGCGCGCCGTGGCACACCATGCAGTTGCTGGCGTACTTGTACTTGCCGTTCTCGATCTGCGCGGCCGTCGCGGTGCTTGCCGGCGGCTCGGGTATGTCGAGGTTGCGCTCGGTGATCTTCGGCAGCGGCGCCTTGCCGCCAATTTTAAATGCAAGGATGTGGCCTTCGTTAAGGTACTTGCCCGACGCCATCGTGCGCGGGTCGCCACCGGTCACGCCGCCCGCACCGCCATAACCCGCCAGCACCGCGACGTATTGCTCGCCGTCCACCGAGTAGGTGACCGGCGGCGCAATGATGCCGACCATCGTCGTCACGGACCACAGCGTCTTGCCGAGGTCGGCCGAATAGGCGACGAAGCGCCCGTCGCCCGTGCCCTGGAACAGCAGGTTGCCCGCAGTCGTGAGCAGCCCGCCGTTCCAGAACGCCGGGTACTCGATTTCCCAACGGGTCTTCTTCGCAACCGGATCCCAGGCCTTCAGGTAACCGTGATCCTGCGGCAGGTTGCCGGCCGTCTGCGCCAGGATGGCGTAGACCGTGTTCGTGTAGTTGTTCCAGTCGACGCCCGGGTTCCAGAACATTTCACGTCGCGTGTACTTGCCCGTCTGCAGGTATTCGGTCGAGGGCGGATAGATGCCCGCGGGCTGCATCGCCGGGATGTAGACGAGCCCCGTCTGTGGGTTGAACGCCATCGGGTGCCAGTTGTGGCCGCCGAATGCCGCAGGCACGATGATCTTGGTTTCCTTGCTCCAGTCGCCCTCGGGCGTCTCGACCGGGCGCCCCGTCTTCATGTCGACGTGGCTGGCCCACGTTGCCGGGATGTACTTGTCCGCGGACAGCAGCTCGCCGGTGACGCGGTCAATGACGTAGAAGAAGCCGTTCTTCGGCGCCTGCATCAGCACCTTGCGCGGCTTGCCGTCGATGACGAGGTCCGCGAGGATGATGTGTTGCGTCGCTGTGTAGTCCCAGTTGTCACCCGGTGTGACCTGGTAATGCCACTTCAGGCGCCCGGTGTCCGGATTGAGCGCGAGGATCGACGACAGGTACAGGTTGTCGCCACCGCCTGGCGAGCGGATCGAGCGCGCCCACGGCGAGCCATTGCCGGTGCCGACGTAGAGCGTGTCGAGGTCGGGGTCGTACGCCATCGAGTCCCATACCGTGCCGCCGCCGCCACCAGCCCACCACTCGCCGGTCCACGTCTTCGCGGCCGCTGCCATCTCGGGACTCTCGAAGCCGTCCTTGGGATTGCCGGGCACCGTGTAGAAGCGCCATGCGAGCTTGCCGGTGTCGGCGTCATACGCCGAGAAGTAACCGCGCACGCCGTACTCGCCGCCGCCATTGCCGATCAGCACCTTGCCTTTGATCACGCGCGGCGCGCCGGTGATCGTGTAGGGCTTGGCGCGGTCGATCGTGTTGATCTCCCAGCGCTTCTTGCCCGTGCGCGCGTCGAGTGAAATCAACCGGCCGTCGAGCGTCGCGAAGTAAAGCGCGTCCTGCCATAGAGCCACGCCGCGATTGACGGCGTCACAGCAGGCATACC
>JBAVIQ010000538.1:0-6194 GCA_049687035.1 Steroidobacteraceae bacterium | reverse complement strand
GCCTTGTGCGCGGCGTCCATGGCGGCACATGCGTCCTGCTCGGTCGCCAACGCGAACTCACCGAGCTGGATGTCGCTGTCGATCGGGCTGCCGCGGGATACGTATTGTGCGGCGGGCGTGTCCTCGCCATGCAGGAACAGCGCGTGACGGCCGCCAAGCTTCGACTGCACCGTGACCAGCGCAGCGTCGAAGCGCTCGTGCATCTCTGGTGGCGGATCGAACATCGTGGCGTAGGTGAGGCGGAAGCTCATGGGCTGCTCGATTCGATGGGGTTCAGGCAGGGAAGAATCGCGTCAGCAGGCGATCCAGCAGCGCCAGCGCGCTGGCGAGGTCGGGTTCGTCGATGACGAGCGGCGGTGCGACCAGGATCAGGTTGCCACGCGCACCGAAAGACACGCCCTCGTCAAGCGCGGCCTGCAGCAATGCAGCCAGCGCAGGCGGCGTCTGCGGCCAGGGGGCCAGCGGTTCACGCGTGTCGCGATCAGCGACGAGTTCGAGCACTGCAAACAGACCGTGTCCGCCGCGCACGTCGCCGATGACTCGGCGCCGTTCGGCCAGTCGCCGAAGCTCACGCACCAGTCCTGCGCCCAGATGGCGCGAGCGCTCGATCAGGCCCCCGTCGCGGTACGCATCGATGGCCGCCACGCCCGCAGCGCAGGACAGCGGGTGTCCGCAGTACGTCAGGCCGGTGACGAGCACCTGGTCCGCGAGCCGTGCGGCAATCTCATGCGACACGACCACGGCGCCGAGCGGCATCATCGCGCCCGTGAGGCCTTTCGCGAGCGTGATGGCGTCCGGCCGCCCGGCATCGCCGTAGCGCTGCCACGCGAACCACTCGCCGCAACGGCCGAAGCCACTCATGACTTCGTCGGCGATCAAGGGAATGCCGCGCTGCCGCGTGAGGCGGCGCACTGCCGGCCAGTAACTGTCCGGAGCGACGATACCGTTGGAGCCCGCGTTGGGTTCGACAATGACGGCGGCGACCCGATCGGTACCGAAATGATCGATGCGCTGCCCGATCGCGGTGGCGGCCAGCTCGCCGCATTCCGCAGCGTCCTTGCTGCCGAAGGGGCAGCGGTAGGCATAGGGCGGTTCGACGTGGGTGACGCCCATTGCATCGGGGTCGACCATGGCTCGCGTTCGAGTGTCACCGGACAGAGCCATCGCCAGGTGCGTCGAGCCGTGGTACGAACGATCGCGCGCCACCATGACGCCCTTCGGCTTGCCGAACGCCTGCCGCACGATCTTCACGGCGTGCTCGTTTGCGTCGGCGCCGCCGAGCGTGAAGAACACGCGACCACCCTCGAAGCCGGTCAGGTCGAGCAGGCGCGCGGCGAGGTCGGCGCGCGGCTTTGCGCCCCAGGCGTTGGTCACGAAACACAGTTGCTCCGCCTGCGAGCGGATTGCCGCGACGACGCGCGGATGCTGGTGCCCGAGATTGCTGCACTCCGCGAGACTGCTCATGTCCAGCACGCGACGGCCGTCCTCCAGGTGCAGCCAGGCGCCAGCGCCACCCACGACGGTCGGCGCGTTCCAGGCGGACTGTGCGCACCAGCTGTGCAGGACGGTATCGCGCTCGGCAGTCATGCGACCCCAACGGCAGTGACGATCATGGATTGTGCGCTCCGCAGCGCTTGATCTGCTCGAGCAATGCATCGGGCGACAGGCGCCGCCCGAGCAGGTCCTGCAGCAACCGTTGTGTGTCGCGTTCGGAGCCGTACTGCAGCAGTTGCCTGCTCAGCCAGGCGTACCAGCGCAGATTGCCGCTATCGAACGGCCCGATCGCCGCTGCCGTGCGCGCGCGCATCTCTGCCGTCAGCAGGGCACCCAGCCCGTAGTTGACCATGTAGCCCGGATTGCCTGCCAGCTGCACGCGCATCGCCCACCATGGAACCTCCGGATGTGGGACCACGCGCAGGTACTCGTGCGTGATGTCGGTCCACACCGCATTGGGGTCCAGGGCCGGATCGCGCAGCAGGCGCAGTTCGAACAATGACCAGGCGACGTCCAGCATCACGTTCGCAAACAAGGCCCGCATCGACGCGCTCTCGGCAACGGCCGCTCCGAGGTAGCGCCGCTGCCAGGCCGGCTCGTGCACGCTCCACGAGGGGACATCCGCAAACGCTTCGGTGAACAGCGTATCGGGCCAGTCCATGTAGGCGGGCCGTGTGCGTATCGCGCTCACGTGCACGGCATGACCATTCTCGTGCACCAGTTCGTTGAGCGAAAACAGGCCCCCGGCCGGGTACGTTCCGAGGACTCGCGCAATGGGGCGATGCCATTCGCCCTTCACCGTGCGTCCGCGCACGAGAAAGTCGGTGTAGGCGAGGGGCGATTTGTCCGGACGCGATTCCAGATCGAACACTACGCCGAGTTGCGTGAGGTCCGCTCCCAGGTCGCGGTAAAACCGCCGATTCGCAGGCAGCAGCGCCGCGGCTGGAATGCGGGCCTGCAATTCGCGGTTGGCCGCACCGTTGACGTACCGGAAGTCCCAGGGCTCGATGGGGTCGGCGGAATTCGCGTCGCGCCAGGCCGTGAGCACTTGCACGAGCCAGTGCTCGACATCCGTCGTCTCGACGCCGATGGCGCGAGCGGCCGCGTCGATCTCCGAGCCGTTCTTGCGCGCGTCCGCGGCGGCCATCGCGATCATGCGTCGATACGGGCTGTCGGCTTCGTCCCGGCCATTGAGCGCCGTCCAGAGCGGCACGAAGGCGTCGAAGATCGCTTTCCGGCGCGCGCGGTCGTCGACGACGTGCAGCAATTGCAGTGCGGTGCCGCGATCGATCGTGCCGCCGTCGTACTGCAGGCGATTGCCGTGCTCGACGTAGCAACTGACCAGCGCTGCACGCAGCGAGGAGTAGTCGAGGTCGCGGCGCTGGGCATCAGCGCACGTCCGTGACTGAACGCCAGCAGTCGTGTCGTCGGCATCCAGTCCGGTCACCGATTTGCGCATCGACGCGATGGCGTCCCGGTCGGCCGCTACCAGCTTGCGGGGCTCTATCCGGGACAGCGCCTCGTCCAATCGCTCGCGCTGCGTGTCGAGCCGGGCCTTCCACGCGGCAAGGGCCTTGCCGCCAAACGACCTGGCACCGCCGGATTCGATGTAGCCGACGGCACCCGCGGCATCGAGGTAGTCGAGGAAAACAGGTTCAGCCGTCGCAACGGTTACGTTCGAGGGCGTGTCCGCTTGTGCCGCAGAAAGGCCGACACCAAGAGCGAGCAAGACAAAGGCGCTGCCGAGCATCTGCATGTCCGAATCATAGCCATGCCACTCGCGAAGAGCGATCCCGGGTCGCCCTTGACGCGGGCACCCCGATTCAGTGCGACAACACCGCAAGCACGAGAAGCGCGGCGGCGGCAATGCCGACGAGCACCGCAAGCACCCGGCCCCGGCGATCTGCCGTTGCCGGCGATCGCGAGGAAGCCGCGCCTGCGGGGTCGATGGCCTCGATCCCGGCGGGGAAGAAACGCGCCTGCACGACCGGAATCGGGCTGCGCCCTGAGCTGCGAATGCGAACGATGTGCGCGCTGCAGTGATGTCCTTGCCGCAGCAGCGGAACGAACTGCCGGGACTCGGCGGCCGGCACGAAACCGATCTGGGCGCCGCCTGGCAACTTCACGGCGATTGCTTCGTCACCGCGCGAGCCGGCCACAGTGAGATCCAGCGTCACCGCCAGTCCAGCAGACGCGTGCTGCTCGATCAACGCTGGCCGACCTTCCTGTCGCACGCCGGCCACCATGAACGTGACGTCGGCGATGGGCACCGGCTTGGCCTGAGCCGTCCCGGCAACAGCGGCCGGCACTGCGGAGGTCTGCGCGCGTGCCGACAGATCGAGTTCTTCCGCTTGCTCGCGCGCCGCGTGTGCCTGCTGTCGGGCCTCGAAAGGCAGCACCGCTTCGACCGCGCGATAGACTTCCTTGTATTCCTCCGCCGTGATCCTGCCATCGGCGAGTACGCGTTCGATCACGCCGCGCAGGAATCGAGCGGCCTGCATTTCGGCCGCGTCGGCATCGCCGAGCCATTGCCGCAGCCCCGCGATCTCCTCCGGCGCCAGCCGACCGTCAGCCGTCACGGTCTGGCACAGCGAGAGCAGCTCCGCGCCGAGCTCGGACGCGAGCTGCGGCCTGGTCAGTGCGAACTGGCGGGTGAGGTACGTCGGCAGCCCGGTCTCGGTCATGCACGCACCTCGCCCGGTGTTGCGCCCCCAGTTTCGACTTGCGCGCAGAGCACACGGCCTTGCCGTGAGGCGCATGCGATGTCGCTCACGGAGGAAGGTGCGGTGAGCATGTACAGCGTTCTGCCATCGGCGCCACCAAGCGCGCACGCGAAGCAGGGCTGGTCCGTCTCGACCGTGGCGACGATCTCGCCTCCCGGTGCGAACAGCACACATTCGGGGCCGATCGCGTTCGCGATCCAGACGTGGCCGTTGCGGTCGAGGCAGATGCCGTCCGGTGCGCGCATGCCGACCGGCGCCCACACGCGTCGGTTAGACAAAGCCCCGTCGGTTCCGATATCGAACGCGGTCAACCGCAGTGCGAGCGTCTCGGCGACGACCAGCATACTGCCGTCCGGCGTGATCACGCTGCCGTTCGGGAAATGCATTCCCGTGCTTGCGGTGTGCACGCTGCCGTCCGGATCGACTCGTGCGAGCACCGCCGTCGCGTGATCTGCAAGCACGCCTTCGACGCCGCGCGTGTGCAGCGCCTGGTCGAGATCGAAGCCGAAGTTGCCGACGTAGGCCCGACCCAGCCGGTCGACGACCATGTCGTTGCAGTGGAACGTTGCGAGGGCCGAGAGGTCGGCGTGGACCTTGACACCGTCGGTATCGACCCGGAGCACCTGCCTGCGGTGCATCGACACTACGAGCAGCCGGCCGTCCGGCAGCCAACCCAGTCCGCTGGGCTGGTCGTCGATTTCGAGTTCGGTGCGTACGTCGCCGCTCGCGTCCATCGACTTGACCGCGTGATCGTAGAAGTCGCTGAACCACAGCCGGCCATCGTGCCAGCGGGGCCCCTCGCCGAAATAGAGTCCGTCGGCGATCACCGTTGCTCGTGTCATGCCTGTTCCCCCGGTCAGCGCCGAACCTTGATCTGCAATTCGTTGCGGCGATAATCGATCACCAGTGTATCGAGTACGCCAAGGACGTCCATGCCGATGATCAGCGCCGGCTTCGATACCAGCTGCCAGTGCTCGAAGATGCGCAGGTCGCTGAACAGGATCTCGGCGTTCTTCACGAGCAGGTCGCCCGCGACGATGCTCGGAATCCGTACGCGCGTCGCCTGCTGGACGTCTTCGGTGACGCCGATGATTGCATCGTCGTACTGGCCATGCTCTCCGCGCCGGCGGGCAAGGGCTTCGCGCAGGGCGAGGTTGCCGACGGTCGCCTGCGCGCCCGAGTCGATCAGGGCCGTGGTGCGAACGGGGCCGACCATGATCTCGATGCGCATGCCTCGGCTTATGCTGTACTTGAACGGCACCGTCGAGAAACCGGCAGGAGCAGCCGCACCGTGTGAGCGAACGATGCTGATCCGGTCCTTGCGGAACTCGATGTGGATGCGCTTGTCCTTCATGCCTTCGCCGCCGAGCACGCCGTCCGCGCCGCCGAAGGCGTCGGCGACGATGGGCAAAGTCGCGTTCTCGATCACCAGTTCGCCGAACTCGAGTGTGTCGGCGTGGACGGCCTGCACGATGGCCGAGCCAGTAACGCCGCGCAGCCTCACCGGCTTGGCGCGCAGCGGCAGGCCGGCATCGTCGACCACGCGCTGGATGATCGCCGAGCGGGTGGCACCGGTGTCCAGCACCAGCCGGTAAGGTCCCTTGCCGTTGATCAGGACGGGTGCCCAGATGCGGCCGATCCGGTCGCGCGTCGTCGGGGCGACGTAACGCGGTTCGGGCGCGCTGACAATCACTTCCTCGATGCGCTGGGGCTCTTGTGCCTCGGCTTGGGCCAGCGCATGGGACGCTGACAGGTGAGCGATAACGACCCACACGGCGAGGGCAAGTGTGGGCGCCGAAGACTGCCGGCAGGTGCGGAATCGCACGACCATACTTAGGCTATATCACGTCTCGGGGGCACGGCGGGCAAGGCCGATCGCTTTCCGCTAGTATCTCCGGTCTTGGCATGGAGTGCGTCGTCCTGAGTCCTTCCCGTCGTCACTGGCTCGTCGGCTTTGCACTGATTGCGTTCCTCTTG
>JBAVIQ010000537.1:0-1831 GCA_049687035.1 Steroidobacteraceae bacterium | reverse complement strand
TCCGAGATGTATGCCCACGGCCTCAACGAGCGTCTGCCGATCCGGTCCTTCTACGAGGGAATCGACCACATCTATCGTCTCGCCGTGGAACTCGGCGGCGCAAAACGCACGCAGTAGTCAAGCGAACGGCAGTGGTGCCTGTCGCTTACTCGAACGGGTAGCGCACGCCCACCTGGCGACGGATCTCGTCCATCCAGCCGAGCGTGGCCAGCGTCTCGGCATGCGTCATGCGCGGGCTTTCGATCAGGCCGGCGCGGATGCAGCGCTGCGCTTCCTCGATCTCGTACTCGAAGCCGTTGACGCGAAAAGGTTCCTGTACCCGCTGTTCCGGCTCGCCCGATCGCTGCAGCAGCGCCTCGGTGGCCTGCCAGAAGCGCGTCGGCAGCCGGATGACGCCGTGCTCGCCGCAGATCGTCAGCGCGTTCTCGGCGCTGCCATCCAGGCCGCAGAGGAACTGCGAATCGAGTCCGCCGGGGAAATGCAGTGTTGCCGTCACGCGCTGATCGACACCTGTCGGCGCCAGCACGCCGGTGGCATGGATCGAGAGCGGCTCCGGGCACGCGCCTAACGCCGTTTGCAACACCCAGCGGGTGACTGAAAGGTTGTAGATGCCGATGTCGAGCAGGGCGCCTCCGGCCAGCGCCGGGTTGTAGAGCCGTCCTGCCGGTTCGAAGGGAGCGGGAAAGCAAAAGCTCGACTGCATTCCACGCAACTCACCGATGGCCCGGTCTCGCAGCCACCGGGCCACGACGGCATAGATCGGCAGGAAGCGAGTCCAGACCGCCTCCATCAGGAAGACCTGTCGCTCGCGTGCGAGATCGACCAGTGCCTTGCCCTGCGCCAGGTTCGGCACGAGAGGTTTTTCGCAGAGCACGGGCTTGCCGGCGTCCAGGCACCGACGCACCCACTCGCCGTGCTGCGCGTGGGGTGTCGCGATGTAGACGCCGTCGATTCGTGGATTCGCCAGCAGTTCGTCGCAGCTCCTGGCGACGACGGGATGCGAGCCATCGACATTGGTGCAGTTCGCGGCGAAGTCGGCGGCGCGCGTCGCGTCACGGCCAAGCACCGCGCGCAGTCCTGCGCCAGGCATCTCTGCCACGGCGTCTGCAAAACGCCGGGCGATCCTGCCAGGCCCGATCAGGGCCCAGGCGAAAGCGGTCATGAACTGCCTGCGCCCGGCGGTCCTTGACGCAGGTCCCTGGCAAACAGATTGACATCGACGCCCTGCAGGCCCGAATACCGCAGCTGCTTTTCGACGGCAAACCCGAGTTTGATCAGCACATTGGCGGACGCGAAGTTCTCGGGGTGAACCATAGCCACCAGTCGCTCCAGGCCCAGGTCCGAGCGCGCGAATTCGATGGAAGCCCGTCCCGCCTCCGTGGCGAGTCCCCTTCCCCAGAACTCTGGAAGGAACCGATAGCCGAGTTCGGTATCGCCGATTTCGGGAACGTATTTCACGCCGCTGAACCCGATTACTTCGCCGGATTCCTTCCACACGCAGGCGAAGCGACCGTAGCCGTACGTCGCATAGTCGTGGAACGGTGCGGCGTGCATCATCGCCCGCGCCTCCTCGAGCGAGCCGAGTGGCGTGCTCTGCGCGTAGCGGATGATTTCCGGCCTCGAGCAGAGCTGGTAGAACGCCTGCAGGTCGTCCAGCGTGAATCGCCGCAGGATCAGGCGGCCGGTGTCGATGACTTGGTCCATTGAGCTTATCGACAGATAGCTTGCAGTTTATTCCGAGCACATGGTTTACACATTTCCGCATTTGGGGGAGTCCGCCCAGATGCCCTGGAACGAGTGTAAGCCGATGGATGAACGCCTCCGATTCGTC
>JBAVIQ010000536.1:0-1665 GCA_049687035.1 Steroidobacteraceae bacterium | reverse complement strand
CTGCCGGACGCGACTCCACGGCACGCCCCACGCGGCGAGCTCGCGCACGGCCTTGGGAGCGGTATTCACGAACATGCGCACGACCTGCTGGTCGGCGCCCCAGTCGCTGCCCTTGACCGTGTCCTCGAAGTGCACGTCCTCGTTGTCACCCTGGCCCTTGGTGACGTTGGCAAGGCTCGCCTGCATGCCGCCCTGGGCCGCCGCGGAATGCGAGCGCTTGGGCGGGACCAGCGAGAGCACGATGGCGTCGTGGCCACGGCGACGCGCGCCAATCGCGACGCGCAAGCCGGCGAGGCCGCCGCCGATCACCAGCACGTCGGTGTAGACGACCTTCATGGCGTCACCCCCGTTGCGCTGACAGCGGATGGTACGTAGTGCTGGCCGTAGAACGGTGCGTGATCCATGCCGATCTTCATGTACGCCGCCAGAGTCAGCAGGCCCAGCACCAGGAAGAAGCCGGTCAGCGCCCACTTGAAGAACCGCAGCTTGCGCCGGGTCCCGGCCGCGTCGCTGCCGTCACCCTCGAACCAGCCCCACTTGAGCGCCAGCCGGTAAAGGCCGACGCCGCCGTGGAATTCCACTGCAAACAGCATCACCAGGTAGAGCGGCCACATCAGGTCGGTCCAGACGCGGTCGGCCGATTCGAAGGGCCCGATGCGGTCCGGCCGGGTCAGCATGATGTAGAGGTGCACCGAGGCCATGAAGAAGAGCGCGAACCCGGTTACCACCTGCCAGTACCAGAGCGTGGTGTCTTCGTGCCGCATCTCCGTCAAATGGTCGCGATATGTACGGTATTGGCGATAATTGGCCGGGAACTTGCGGAGCGCCAGGGCAGCGTGGACCACGAAGAGTGTCGCGATCGTGGCGACCAGCGCCGACACCAACCCGTAGACCGGGCGGCCAAAGATGAAATAGCCCTCGAACATCCGGGCCACCGTCCACATCGCGTCCTTGCCGAGCAGGATCGTCGCAACGAAGAACATGTGCACCCACATGAAGAGGCCGAGCGCCAGTCCGGTAGCGCTCTGCAGGAAGTCCAGCCGGGCGGGCCAGTGCCGCAGGCGTCGCGCGGCGGTGACCGGCGCGGTTGTCGACATTCGTTTCGTCGTGTGCACGGAATTCTCGGTCTGGCCGGAGCGTGTGGGGATTGAGAGCGATGCAACCCATTGCGACCATAAGTGTTTTCCGCGGGGAGAGGCCAGTGCCGGCAGTCGATATAGTCCGCCCTGCAGTTCATACGCCCGACGAGATGACCGCCTACCTCTCCTTCCTCGTTTACCTGCTGGCAATCCTCGGCTTCGTGGCCTTGACCTTGTGGCTGAACCAGGTGCTGGGACCCAAGCCGGAGCCGACGCCGCTGAAGCTCGAGCCCTTCGAGTGCGGCGCGACGGCGATCGAGACCGACAACATGCGTGCAGTCCCGGTCAAGTACTACGCCATCGCGGTCGTCTTCATCCTGTTCGACCTGGAAACCGTCTTTCTCTACCTGTGGGCGCTGGCGGCGACACCGCTCACGGGGTTCATGCTCGGGACGTTTGCGCTGTTCACCCTGCTGCTGGTGCTGATCATGCTGTACGTCTGGCGGTCCGGGCTGCTGGAAGAGGTGACGACTTGAGCGCGACGACACCCGTGCCGCAGCAGCAGAAAAGCGCGGCCTTCGAGTAC
>JBAVIQ010000535.1:0-3176 GCA_049687035.1 Steroidobacteraceae bacterium | reverse complement strand
GTCTCAACGTTGGTTAGTTGTTCCGCGAGCAGCGCGACCGCAATACAAACGCTGGCACAGCGACGAAGGCAAGCAGCCTGGCCAAGCCAAGCACAAAAGAAAACGCCGCGGAGGTCCGCGGCGTCTTCGTATCGCCGAAGCGATGGGATCAGTCGATTACTTGCCCATCGACTTCTTGAACGCGCGATCGATCTTCTCGTTGGTCGCGTCGCAGCAGGACTGCGAAGCCTGCGCGGCCTGGAGGGCCTGGTTGGCCGTGCTCTGCGCGGCGCTCGAGGCGCTCGCGGCGCTCGCAGCCGAAGCGGCAGCGGCGTCGGCAGAAGCCTTGGCAGCGGCGGCGTCCGCAGCGGCCGCCTTGGTGGCCGCATCGGCGCTGGCCACATGCTCGTCGAACTTCGATTGGCTCACGCAGCCCGTGGCTGCGGCGAGCACGACGGCGGCCGTGGCGGCGGTCAGGATCTTGGTGATAGCGGTCTTCATTGGTGATCTTCCTCGGTTTTTGAATCAGGCAAGTCAGTGTGACGGCCGCAGCCCGTCAACACGTTTCCATGTGCGCAGCGCAGCCGAACAGCGAGAGACTACCCCATTCGAAAACTACGATAAAGATTATGTGCAGTGCGTCGCATGCGAAGGGTTCGCATTCGACGACAGGGCGAGCAGCCACCAGGCGCGCGCGCTCACTGACAAGCGTCGCGGTTGACACTGGATTTTCCGGCATTCGCTGCGATGCGCGGACCGCCGGAGTTCGCGCAACAGGGTGGTGTGGCCACCTCACCTGGGGTGTCGGTCTTTGCCCGATAAACTTTCGCCTTCCGCTTGCCAACAGGCAGGTAGAGCTGTATATATAAACAGTAACTGTATGGGTATACAGGGAGGAACGATCGATGGAAGACCTAACGCCGCGTCAACGCCAGGTGCTGATGTTCATCCAGGACAGCCTGGCCGAGCAGGGCCTGCCCCCCACGCGGGCCGAAATCGCCGAAGCCCTGGGCTTCAAGTCCGCGAACGCGGCCGAAGAGCACCTGCGTGCCCTGCAGCGCAAAGGCGTCATCGAACTGCGTCCCGGGGCCTCCCGTGGCATTCAGCTCAAGGACTCCCTGCGTGACCAGATCGGCCTGCCGCTGATCGGCCGGGTCGCCGCCGGCCGGCCCATCCTGGCCGAAGAGAACATCGAAGCGCGCTACCAGATCGACCCGGCGCTCTTCCAGCCGCGGCCGCATTACCTGCTCAAGGTCAAAGGCATGAGCATGCGCAACGTCGGCATCCTCGACGGCGACCTCGTCGCGGTCCATCGCACACCCGAAGTCCGCAACCGCCAGATCGTCGTCGCGCGCCTCGAGAACGAAGTTACCGTGAAACGCTACCGGCAGGATGGCTCGATCGCATGGCTGCTGCCCGAGAACGAAGACTTCGAACCCCTGCGTATCGACCTGCGCGAGCAGTCGCTCACCATCGAGGGCCTCGTCGTCGGCGTGGTGCGGCAGGACACGCACCGATTGTCCTGATGCTGCCCCGGCATTTTTGCTGACCAGCGATCCCACCAGCGACCATGAGCGTTTCCGTCGAACAACTGCTGCAACAGAATGCCGCGCGTCTCTGGCGTGCGCGAGAAACGGGCAGCAGCGCGGCTGCGGCCGTGCCGGCGGGACTGCCCACGGGCTACGCCGCGCTCGACCGTTGCCTCCCGGGTGCGGGCTGGCCGCGGCGGGGTCTCATCGAAATTCTTTCCGATCAGCGGGGCATCGGCGAGCTCCGGTTGCTGCTTCCCGCGCTCGCCGTGCTTTGCAGGGACGAAGGTGCGGCCGACGAGGTTTATCCGCCACCACGTCCCAGTGCTACGAGTTGTCATGCGGGGTCTGCTGCCATGTCACCGCATGACCGGGACAGCGGGGGTTGGATCGCCTGGGTCTCGCCGCCGTATCGTCCGTATGCGCCATCGCTCGCAGCGTGGGGCATCGATGTCGGACGCATGCTCGTCGTCAACGGCGCGGGCGCCACCGAGTGGGCGATGGACCAGGCGCTGCGCTCGGAGTCTTGCAGCGCCGTGCTCGGCTGGGCCAATCCCCGCGATCCGCACGCCTTGCGACGGTTGCAACTGGCGGCAGAGGCGTCGCGCAGCCTTGCAGTGCTGTATCGCCCGCTGCAGGCGGGGCTCACGCCTTCGCCCGCCGTGTTGCGGCTTGCGCTGCTCGGGGGCGGCACCGAAGGCCTGCAGGTGCGCATCGTCAAAAGCCGCGGAGGCCGTCCTGCCACGGTGAACCTGGGGCACTGAGATGGCCCCGCTCGCCAGGCCCCCGTCTCCGCATCGTGTGCGGGTCACGCCGGCATCCCGTCCGTCTTCGCTTTCCGTTCCGGGCCGCACACCGCTCGCGCAATCGCGCCCGCGTGAACTCTGGCTCGCCATTCACCTGCCGTCGTTGCTGCTCGACTCGCTGCGCGACGTAGCGCTTGCCCTGCCGGGCCGCCCGCCTGTCGCCATCGTCGACCTCGAGCGCAACGGCAAGGTCGTGCGCGCCTGCGAGGAAGCCGTGCACGCCGCCGGCGTGCGCGAGGGAATGTCGATCAACGCGGCGCTCGCACTCGTACCGGGCTTGCATGCGCTGGCACGTGATGCGCGGCGCGAACGCGAGTTGCTCGAAGCGGTGGCACAGCGCGGAGTGCGCTTCACGCCGAGGGTCAGCATCGAGCAGCCCGACGGCGTGCTGCTCGAAGTGCGTGGCAGCCTGCGGCTGTTTGGCGGCGCCAGGCAACTGTGCCTGCGGTTGCAGCAGGAACTCACCGGTGCCATGGGCGCAACGGTTCGCTTTGCGATCACGCCGTCGCCGCTGGCATCGCTGTGGTTCGCGCGCGCGGGTCCGCTCGGCGCGCGCCCCGTGTTCGTGCGCAACCGCGACGAACTGGCTGCGCGGCTTGCGCTGCTGCCGCTCGATTGCACCCGCTGGCCCGAACGCAGCATCGAAACGCTCGGCACCATGGGCGTGCGCACCGTGGGCGACTGCCTGCGCCTGCCGCGCGATGGCTTCGCGCGCCGCTTCGGCCAGGAGCTGCTGGCCACGCTCGATCGCGCCACGGGTCGTGTGCAGGAGCCGCGTGCGGCGTATGTTGCAAGCGAACGCTTTGCCGCGCGGCGCGACCTCGAACCCGAAATCGCCGATACCGCACGGCTCGGCCTGGCG
>JBAVIQ010000534.1:0-18942 GCA_049687035.1 Steroidobacteraceae bacterium | reverse complement strand
GATTACGAGAGCGAGGCCCGCAACCTCGAGCGTTACCGCAAGCTGGTCGCCGTGATGCCCGACGTGGTCGTGCCGCGCGTCGATCGCGCGCTCACGACACGGCACGTGCTCGCGATGGACTGGATCGAGGGCGAGCCGCTGGAAGCCCTGGCGAGCGAGGCCGTGCCGCAGGCGCGGCGCAACGCCGTCGCCCGCACGCTGTACGAGCTGATGTTCCGCGAACTGTTCGAGTTCCGCTTCGTGCAGACCGACCCCAACTTCGCAAACTACCTCTACCTGCCGGCGACGCATCAGCTCGCACTGCTCGACCTGGGCTCTGCTGGTGAATATCCCGCCGCGCTCGTTGCCAGCTACCGCGACATCTGCCGCGCCATGATCGCCGGTGACGACGCTGCCCTGCGCGAGGCCATGTATGCGATCGGTTATGCGCACCCGGACGATCCCGAGGTCATGATCCGCAATGCTGCGGACATCCTCCGGCTCGCATGCGAGCCGCTCGTGCACCGCGGGCCTTACGATTTTGCCGGGTCGGGGCTAGCCGTTCGCGCGCGCGACCTCGGCCTCGCCGTAGCTTTCGGCAAGGGCTTGCGCTCGCCGCCGCCCGCGACGATCTTCCTGCACCGCAAGCTGATTGGCACGTTCCTGATCTGCGCCAAACTGCGAGCGCGCGTGAACGTGCACGCCATCATCGAAAGATTCATCTGACCCCGGCTACTGGTCGGCCACGGGCCGGAACAGTTTCTTCGCGGTCCGCCCCACCATGCGGCACACGACAGCGTCGAACGCACCGCCGACCACGCCACCGACGACCGGGATCGCCTTGGGAAACTGGGCGAGACCGCGCTGCCCTGCTTTAGCCAGCAGCTGCATGCCGATCCGCTTGTTGATTTCGACCAGCGCGCGGCCTGGCACCTGCTTCATCGCCGACTGCGGCAGCTTCGAGCCCAGGTTGATGCCGAGGTCCGACATGGCTTCCTTGGCGACGTCTCCCGCCAGGCTCCACAAGATCAGGGTCCGCACACGCTCCTCAGCCAGGTCATGGCCGTAGATCCTTGCGATCGCGCCGGCCATGCGCGCCTGGATGAGCCAGGACGCCCCGAGCGCCGACGGGACTCCTACCGGCAACGCGACGATGCCACCGAGACCGGTGATGAATCCGGTCGTGAAGTTCTTGGTCATCTCCCACTTGATCAGGCCAGCCACGCGCTCGTCGTTGCTGTCGAAGCCACGGTCGATCAGGTATTCATCGGCCAGGTTGGCGGCGCTCGACAGCGGCGGGAAGCCCCCCAGCCCCTTCTCGAGCAGGTACTTCACCAGCTTGCCGGCCGACTTTTCGTTCGAAATGTGTTCCGTCATGGGGTACTTCTCGCTGAGTCGTCGACGCGCATCGTCCGCCGCCGCATGCTAAAACACAGCGGCCAGTGGTCCTGACAATAATCGCAGGACCCGACGGGAGGTTGCGTGCTCAAGTGGAAATTGATGGTCTCGACCTTGCCGGTCGTGCTGGTCCTGCTCGGCCTGAAGCTGTTCCTCGAACGCGTGCTCGGTTTCGAAGGGCTGATCGATTTCTCGGACGTCGGCATCATCCTGACCTCCGGCGTATTCCTGATCGGTTTCCTGCTGGCCGGCACCATGGCCGACTATAAGGAAGCCGAGAAGCTGCCGGCCGACCTGTCCTGCACGCTCGAGACGATAGAGGAGATCTTCGTGCTGGCGGCGACGGACCGCCCAGCCCTGGACTTGACCGACCTGCGGCGTGAACTGCTGGCACTGACCGACGCGATCCGGGCCTGGGTGATGCGACGCGTCTCCACGCCGGAGGTCTACGCGGCCATGACCCGGCTGAGCGAAGTGCTGCAGCGACTCGAACGCGCCGGGGCCGGGCCGTATGCCTCGAGGGCCGTGCCACAGCTGCTGATGGTACGGAGATGCGTCAGCCGCATCGACGTGATCGTGCGGACCGGGTTCCTCCCGCCCGCCTACGCCCTGCTCGAAGTGCTGATCGTGATGATCATCTCGCTGATGATGATCGCGCGCTTCAAGAGCATGATCGCCGAGTCGCTGCTGGTGCCGTTCGTCGCGCTGGTGAACATCTACATGCTGCGGCTCATCAAGGACGTCGACAACCCGTTCGACTTCAAGGACGGCGTCCGCGACCAGAGCTCGGGCGAGGTCGCGCTGTTTCCGCTTGACGAGTACCGCGAGCGGTTGGCAGCACGGGTCGGTCAATGAAGCGGTCAGACAGACCGCAGGCGCTGGTAGTCGAAATTCACTCATCGAAGGAGGCACACGCATGACGGCACCCGCATCGTTCGATCTTGCAGGCCGCGTGGCCCTGGTCACCGGCGGCAACCGGGGCATCGGCCGTGGTATCGCGCTGGGGTTCGCACAGGCCGGAGCGGCGGTAGCGATCTTCGGCCGCAACCAGGAGAAGAATGCAGAGATACTGGCCGAGCTGAAGGCTGCCGGGGTGCGCGCCATGGCGCTCGCGGTGGACGTGACCCAGCGCGCTGCGCTCGAACCAGCGTTTCGGCGCGTCGAAGCCGAACTCGGCCCGGTCGACATCCTGGTCAACAACGCAGGCATCGCGAATCTCAGCGGCGGCATCCTGCAGGAGACGCCGGAATCCTGGGATACCGTCATCGAGACGCAGCTCAACGCCGTGTTCCTCCTGTCGAAGCTCGCAGCCGCGTCGATGGCGGCACGCAAGCGCGGCAAGATCATCAACCTCGGCAGCATGTACTCCTACTTCGGCGCGGGACCGATTCCGTCCTACAGCGCCGCGAAAGGCGCGATCGTGCAGCTGACCAAGTCGATGGCCATCGAGCTGGCGCCGCACGGCATCCAGGTGAATGCGATTGCACCGGGCTGGGTCGAGACGGACATGACGGCAGTCGTCCGGACCCCGGACTTCAGGGCGATGAATGATGAGATCATCGCCAGGACTCCGGCGGGCCGCTGGGGCAGGCCGGAAGAAATGGCAGGGACGGCGATCTTCCTGGCGTCATCCGCGTCGGACTTCGTCACCGGCGAGACGATCCGCGTCGATGGCGGCTATGCTATTCGCTGAGGCGCCATTTAATTCAGTATAACTTTAGAAAACATATAATGGGTAATGTAAGAAAGGCTAACTATTGATTATGAATTAACAGAGGTTGCACACGGACGAGCACCGTGCGATTGCTATACTGCCGCCCTTTGCGCGACTCCTCGAGCGTTCCCATGCCCAAAGTGGCCCAGCCTCCCCGCACCTTCCAGGACCTCCTGCTCACGCTGCAGCGCTATTGGGCCGAGCGGGGTTGCGTCATCCTGCAGCCCTATGACATGGAGGTCGGTGCGGGCACGTTCCACACCGCCACGTTCCTGCGCGCAGTCGGACCCGAGCCCTGGAGCGCCGCATACGTGCAGCCCTCGCGCCGGCCAACGGACGGTCGCTACGGCGACAACCCGTTCCGGCTGCAGCACTACTACCAGTACCAGGTGGCGATCAAACCTTCGCCGCCCGACATGATCGAGTTGTACCTCGGTTCGCTGCGCGCGGTCGGCATCGACCCGCTCGTGCACGACGTCCGGCTGGTCGAGGACAACTGGGAGTCGCCGACGCTCGGCGCCTGGGGTCTCGGCTGGGAGATCTGGCTGAACGGCATGGAGGTTACCCAGTTCACCTACTTCCAGCAGGTGGGTGGCCTCGACTGCCGGCCCGTGATGGGCGAGATCACCTACGGTCTCGAGCGGCTCGCGATGTACCTGCAGGGTGTCGAAAGCGTATTCGATCTCGTCTGGGCCGACGGTCCGCTCGGCCGCGTCACGTATGGCGACGTCTACCACCAGAACGAAGTCGAGCAGTCGAAGTACAACTTCGAATATGCCGACATCGACGAACTGTTCCGGCAGTTCGACGCGCATGAGAAAGAGTGCTTGGCGGTGCTCGAGGTCAAGCTCGCGCTGCCGGCCTACGAACGGATGCTCAAGACCTCGCACACGTTCAACCTGCTCGACGCCCGCAAGGCGATCTCAGTCACGGAGCGTCAGCGTTACATCCTGCGCGTGCGCACGCTGGCCCGCGGCGTGGCCGAGGCGTACTACGCCAGCCGCGAGGCGCTCGGGTTCCCCATGCTGCAGGGCAAGGGCCCGGCTCCCGTCGTGAAGCATGTCGATCCGCCGCTGCCCGAGAAGGGCCTGGCCACGGGAGGCCTGGCATGACCACCTCCCGCGATTTCCTGGTCGAGATCGGCACCGAAGAACTGCCGCCCAAGTCGCTGCTGAACCTGAGCGCGGCGTTTGCCGAAGGCGTGGCCAGGGGACTCAAGGACGCGGGCGTCGCCTACAAGTCGCTCGAGGCGTTTGCGACCCCGCGCCGGCTGGCCGTGCGCGTCAAGAAGCTCATCGAACAACAGCCGGACCGTCCGCTCGAAAAGCGCGGCCCGCCCGTGAAAGCCGCGTTCGACGCGAGCGGCGCTCCCACGCAGGCGGCCCTTTCGTTCGCGCGTGGCTGCGGCGTCGAAGTGTCGGCGCTCGAAAAGATCGAGACGCCGAAGGGCGAATGGCTCGTCTTCCGCGGCACTGAAGCGGGTGCTCGCACAGTGCACCTGCTGCCGGGGATCGTCACGGCGTCGCTCGATGCGCTGCCCATCGCCAGGCGCATGCGCTGGGGTGCCGGCGAAACGCAGTTCGTGCGCCCGGTGCACTGGGTGCTGATGCTGTGGGGCCACGACGTCATCGAAGCCGAAATCCTCGGCCAGAAGGCGGGCAACCTCACCTACGGCCACCGCTTCATGGCGCCGAAGGCGCTGAAGATCTCGAGCCCGGCGTCGTACGTCGGGACACTACTCAAGCGCGGTAAGGTCATGGCGGACGTGAATGCGCGCCGGGAAAGCATTCGTGTCGGCGTCACGGCCGCAGCCGAGAAACTGGATGGCATCGCCGTCATCGACGATGCGCTGCTCGACGAGGTCACGGGCCTGGTCGAATGGCCCGTCCCGCTGGCGGGGCGTTTCGACCCGCAGTTCCTCGAACTGCCACCCGAAGTGCCGATCGCGACGATGCAGGAGCACCAGCGTTATTTCCCCGTGCGCGACACGCAGGGGAAGCTCATGCCGTGGTTCATCACGGTTGCCAACATCGAAAGCCGCAATCCGTCACAGGTGATCGCCGGCAACGAACGCGTCGTGCGCCCACGCCTGACCGATGCGGCGTTCTTCTATAAGACAGACCGGCAGAAGCCGCTGTCCGCGCACGTCGAGGCATTGAAGCGCGTGACGTTCCAGACGCTGCTCGGCTCGCAGCACGACAAGTCGGAGCGCGTGCGCGCCCTGGCGAAATCGATCGCGGCGACCATCGGCGGCGACCCGGCGCTGGCCGATCGTGCCGCCGAGCTCAGCAAGTGCGACTTGCTCACCAACATGGTGGGCGAGTTCCCGGAACTGCAGGGCCTGATGGGCCGCTACTACGCGCTGCACGATCACGAACCGGCCGAAGTCGCCGAGGCGCTGCGCGAGCAGTACCTGCCCCGCTTTGCGGGCGACGCCTTGCCGGCCACGCGCACGGGCATGGCACTCTCGATTGCGGACAAGCTCGACACAATCGCGGGCATCTACGCGACGGGCCAGAAGCCCACCGGCACGCGCGACCCGTTCGGCCTGCGCCGTGCGGCGCTCGGCCTGCTGCGCACGTCGATCGAGCACGGGCTCGACCTCGACCTGCAGCAACTGATCGGCCAGGCCGTCGCAGCCGCGCGGGCCGACATGGCGCGTGTCGCGAACGAGCAGGGCAAGCCGTTGGGCGCGATCGATGCCGAAAGACTTGCGGTCGAGGTGTACGACTATGTGATCGAACGCCTGCGCGCTTATTACGTGGAAGGAACCGCCGATATCACTGTTTCGGTCGAAGCGTTCGATGCCGTGCTCGCGACTCGCCCTGCGTCGGCACTGGATTTCGATGCCCGGCTGCGCGCCCTGGTGCAGTTCCTGCAGCTGCCGGACGCGACGAGCCTCGCGGCGGCCAACAAGCGCATTGCCAACATCCTGAAGAAGGTGACAGAACCGGTCGGCGATGCGGTCGACGAATCGCGGCTCATCGACCCCGCGGAACAGGTGTTGGCCGAACAGGTGGTCGCGATCGCGCGCGACGTCGAACCGATGTTCGCGGCGCGCGACTACACCCCGGCGCTGCAGGAACTCGCAGCCCTGCGCAAGGCGGTCGACGACTTCTTCGATTCCGTCATGGTCAATGCGGACGATCCGGCCCTGCGTGCGAATCGACTGGCGCTGCTGAATCGCATGCGTGGCCTGTTCATGCGCGTGGCCGACCTGTCGCGATTGCCGGGCTGAGATCGATGCTGCAGTGGATCCGCTCGGTGATCTACACGGTCCTGCTGTTCCTGGTGACGGGTTTCTTCGGCGTCGTCGTGCTGGTGTCGGCGTTGCTGCCGCTCACGATCGAGCAGCGCTACGTGATCCCGCGCTACTGGGGCCTGTTCCTGACCTGGCTCGCCAAAGCCGTCTGCGGCCTCGGTTATACGATCGAAGGGCAGGAGAATCTGCCATCGCGCCCGTTCGTCTCGCTGTGGAAGCATTCCTCGGTGTGGGAAACGCTGGCACAGATGTTCGTGGTGCCGCCGGCGTCGTGGTCGCTCAAGCGCGAAGTCATCTGGATCCCGATCGTCGGCTGGGCCGTGAGGACCTTCAACCCGATCGCGATCAACCGTCGTGCCGGCCATTCGGCCGTGAACCAGGTGGTGCAGCAGGGGCGTGAACGCCTGGCTTCGGGCATGGGCGTGATCGTGTACCCGGAAGGCACGCGCGTGGCGCCGGGGCAGACTCGGAAGTACGGCATCAGCGGCGCGCTGCTCGCGTGCGAGACGGGAGCGCCGGTCGTGCCGATCGCGCACAACTCCGGCTATTTCTGGCGTCGTCGCAGCCTGCTGAAAAAGGCCGGCACGATCCGCGTCGTGATCGGCCCGCCGATCGACCCGACGGGGCTTACGCCGCGCGAAGTGAACGAGCGCGCGCAGCAGTGGATCGAGGCGAAGATCGCTGAGATCGTTGCGCAACCGGGCGGTCAGCCGCGCTGATTTGATCTCGCCTCTGCCACGATGTGGGAGAGGTATGCAGCCCTCATTTCCGCTTCGTCTTCGCCTTCACACTCGATCTGGGTTGCGGTGCGGGCTTCACCTTCGGTGCCGGTAGCGCGTCGGCCGTGGCTCGCACGATTGCGGCGGCGGCTTCCGCATCGTCGAGCTGCGCGTCGATCAGGTAGTAGGGTTTGGCACCCGGATACGGCGGCGCCTCTTTCAGCCGGTCGAGCAACGCCTTGCCGGCGCCCGTCGGCTTGAGGAAGAACTGGTTGTCGCAGACCAGCGCGACGACCTTGCCGTCGCAGTAGACGGCGAACTCGCCGAACATCCTGCGATGCGACACCTTGCCCGCGCCGCGGATCTGCTCGCAGACGTACTCCACGAAGCCGATGTCCGATGCCATGGCAACCTCCGTAAGCCCCCTTGGAACCTCGGCGAATATGGTAACGCACCGGACCGCCAAGCCCGCCGTTCGTCAATCAGTTGAATAGAACAATTGACTATATGTAACTTGTTTTATTGAGATATCCGTATGCTTTTGCGATACAATGTGAACATAAGCGATGGCATGTCGAGCTGAACTGCGTTGCACATGTCAAGGGGGGCTTTCGGACTCGCCCTGCCTGGGCCTGACCGCCTGAGTACCCGTAGTAGGTACATCTTCTCATCCGAGGCGGGGACGGCCATTGGTCTAATGCATACCCCGCCGACAAAGCGGTCTTTCACTATCGAGGAAGTCGTACGATGAACAAGCTTTCGATTCTGGCGCTGGCCTCCGCTCTCGCGTTGCTGGCCGGCCCGTCCTACGCGGGCGATGCCGCCGCTGGCAAGACCAAGGCAGAAGCAGCTTGCGTCGACTGCCATGGCGACGACGGCAAGGGCGACGACGAGAATTCGGCCATTGCCGGCATGTCGGTCGCTGATTTCACCAAGGCGATCACCGAGTACCAGAACGGTACGCGGACCAAGGACGCCAAGATGGCCAAGGCCGCGAAGAAGCTGACGCCGGCCGACGTCGCCGACCTGGCTGCGTATTACGCGAAGCTGCCTAAGTAAGCGGTATGCGCTCGCGCAGTTGAGACACGGGGGGCCCTCGCAGGAGGGCCCCTTTTCATTTCGCGCTCGAGGTAATCCGCTGCTCGAGCCGGGCCGGGGAGACTTCGGTGCCAGGTAATGCGCAGGGCGAGGGCATCTACACTCTGTGGGGCGCCGCCCATTCCTTCTACACCGGGAAGATCCGCTCCTACCTGGTCAAGAAGGGTGTCGCGTTCCGCGAGGTTTACCCGACGCATCCCGATTTCCACGCGAAGATCGTGCCGGCGGTCGGCTTGATGGTCGTGCCGATCCTGGAGGCGCCCGACGGGCAGATCCTCCAGGACACGACCGACATGATCGAACACATCGAGGCGCGCTGGCCGCAGCCGCTGCTGATCCCCGACACGCCGGTCCAGCGCGCTGTGGCGTGGCTGCTCGGCGCCTTCGGCTCGGAGGGACTGCTGCCGGCGGGCATGCACTACCGTTGGTCCTACCGCGCACAGCAGGAAGACTTCCTTCGCGCCGAATTCGGCAGGATCGCCTACACGGGGACCGATCGGGCTGAGCGCCGCATCGCCGGCGAGCAGCTGATGAATTACTTCAGCGGCTTTCTGCCCTTCCTGGGAGTCACGCCGGACACCGCCCCAGCAATAGAAGCCGCCTACCTCGAACTGCTCGACGCCCTCGACAGCCACTTTCAGCACCATCCGTACCTGTTGGGTGGGCGGCCCAGCATTGCCGATTTCGGATTCATGGCGCCGCTGTTCGCGCACCTCGCGCGCGATCCGGTGCCGGCAACGCTGATGAAGAACGTCGCGCCCAACGTGTACCGCTGGACCGAGCGCATGAACGCGCCAGGCATCGCCGACGGCGAATTTCACGATCATCCCGAGACGTACCTGCCGGACGACGCGATTCCTGCGACGCTCGAGCCCGCGCTCAGGCTGATGTTCCAGGACTGGGGCGCGGAACTGCTCGCGAACGCAGCATTCTACAACGCCTGGGTGGCAGCGAACCCGGGCCTGCCCGCCGGGCACCTGGTGTCCGCCAACGGCGAACGCAAGGTACACCCGACTCTGGGCTTCATCGACTATCGGTTACGCGGATGCCCGATCCACCGTGCCAGTTCGCCGCATGAGCTGTGGCATTTCGACAAGGCCGCCTCCCACGCGCGCGCCCTGCAGGGCGACGCGTACTCCCGATTCGCGAGCCTGATCCGGCGAACGGGCGGCGAGCAGGTCATGGCGATCCGTCTCGCACGCCCCCTGCAGCGCGAGCGCTACCTGCTGGTGCTGGGCTGATCGGCATTGCGCTGCCTGAAATGAGCCCGGTACTGCGCGGGCGTGGTCGAGTGGGCGGCCCGGAAGCTCGCGGTCAGGTGGCTTTGCGAACTGAAGCCACACTCCTCTGCAACCCGCGAAATGGGCAGCATCGACTGCGTCAACAGCTTGCGCGCGAAGTCCAGTCTCGCGGCCAGCACGTACTGATGTGGCGGCACGCCCATGGCATCGCGGAAGATCCGGCAGAAATGCGCCTGGCTGACCTCCGCCCGCCGGGCGAGGCGCGCAGCCGACAGGTCCGCGGCCAGGTTCGCGTGCACGTGATTGAGCACCGCCTGCAACCTCGAGAAATGGACGTGGCGCGGGTTGATCCCCCGGGTACCCGGGGTCACCAGGGCTCGGTACGTCTGTTCGAGCATCACGTCCGCCAGGCGCTCCATGAACCCGGCGTCCGCCCCATGCGCTTTCTGCAGCTCGCCGACCAGTTGGAGCGCGGCAGCGCCGACCAACGGGTCGCTGAAAGGCAGCGGCGCATCCCGTGACTCGGCGAGCACGTTCAGGCGCTGCATGACGTTGCTGCTGCCCGCCAGGAAATAGAACACGGCGAAATCCACCGTGCCGGAATAGTGCCAGTGGGTCGGCACGCCTGCCGGCACCAGCAGCGACTGCGTTGGCAGATTCGTGCTGCGCCAGTGGCCGGCATCTCCTTCCTTGACGCGACCACCGCCGAACTGCACGACCAGGGCAGTGCTGTCCATGCCGGAAACCGTACGCTCGATGTCCTGGTACAGGTAACGCTCAGCGAAAAGGGCCGTCGCGCCCGGGATACGCCCCGCCACGATCGGCTGGTGGGCCAGCTCCTTGCGCACCTTGAACCAGACCGGTCCAGCCACTGAATCCTCCGTATTCCGGATGAGCGTATTTTGACAAGAATGCGCTCGATCCATGAAAGGCGCCAACGCTCCGCCTTGCCACACTGGTCGCCAGTACCGAGCACTCGGGGGAGACCGCCATGATGAAACTGAAATCCCGGCTGACGCTGCCCAGCGTCGGGCTGTCCGGCTTCGAGACGCCGCTGTCGGAGGAGGAGTCGGCGCTCCAGACAGGCCTGCACCGCTTTGCCAGGGACGTGCTGCGTCCACTGGGCGCCCAGCTCGACAAGATGGCTGCCCACGAGGTGATCGCCCCAGGCTCGCCCTACTACAGCGTATTCGCCGAGTACGCGAAGCTGGGGCTCGATCCGTCCATGCTGGCCGAACTGCCGCCCGAAATCGCGATCCGCATGGAATCGCTGATCGGCGAGGAGTTGGGCTGGGGCGACGCCGGTCTCGCCGTATCGCTGGTCGTCGCCGGTTTCCCGGTGCAGATGGCGGCCGTCGTTGGCAACCAGGAGCTGCTGGAACTCTGCACCGGCAAGATCGGCTGCTGGATGATCACGCACCCCGACAAGGGGGGCGACGTCACGCTGGTGGACATCCGCCCGGAGTGGCCCGAAGGCCAGCCCGGCAACAAGGGCAACATGTGGGGCCGCATCCGGGGCGATGAGATCGTCATCAACGGCCAGTGCTCGGCGTGGGTCTCGAATGGCGCAGTCGCGCAGGTCGCGCTCGGTTACCTGAGCGCCGAGTATGAGGACGGCTTCTACGGACCCGACGGCAACCCCTACGGCATGGCCGTGATCATCCCGCTCGACCTGCCGGGCGTCTCGAAAGGCAAGCCACTCGACAAGATCGGCCAGAGGTCGCTGCCGCAGGGCGAGATCTACTTCGACAACGTGCGCGTGCCGAAGCGCTTCGCCCTCGCCCTCAAGGACGAGTACTACGGCAACATGACCTCCGCCTGGTCCTATGCCGGGACGCACATGGCGCAGCTCTTCACGGGCGTCGCGCGATCCGCGTTCGAGCTGGCCCTGCAGTACGTCCACGAGCGCAAGCAGGGCGGCAAGAAGCTCATCGAGCACCAGCTCACGCGCTATCGCATCGGAGAGATGCTCCGTCGCGTGGAGATCTGCCGCTCGGTGGCCCGACGCTCGCTGGCCTACTCGCGCCTCTCGCCACTCACCCACCCGTACGTCACGGCGGCCGGCAAGGTCACGGTGACGCAGGAGGCGATGAAGGTGGTGGACGAGGCGTTCCAGCTGTTCGGTGGGGCCGGCACGTCCCGCGAGTACCCGATCGAGAAAATCTTCCGCGATGCGCGCGCCGCCCTGATCGAGGACGGCGAGAACACCATCCTGACCATGCGTCTCGGCGTGCTAGCCCAGCAGCTCTACGCCGAAGGTTGGTCGCAGAACTGAGCCGCCAACCCAGACAACCACCCACGAATTTCCAGGAGAGCACCCATGACCAAGTACCCCGTCGTCGTTTACGGCGCCAGCGGCTACACCGGCATGCTGATCATGGACTGGCTGATCGACCAGAACATTCCCTTCACAGCGGTCGGACGCAGTGCGAAGCGTGTGCAGGAGATGATGGCGCAGCGCGTGGTGCGCCTCGAGTCGGCCACCTGCGAGATCGTCGAGACCGAGCACACGGTCGATGCGCTCGCGAAAATCTTCAAGGG
The DNA here is from genome assembly GCA_049687035.1 of Steroidobacteraceae bacterium. Lineage (GTDB taxonomy): Bacteria > Pseudomonadota > Gammaproteobacteria > Steroidobacterales > Steroidobacteraceae > RPQJ01. The sequence continues at coordinate 6,990 of JBAVIQ010000534.1, read as the reverse complement.
TGCAAAGGTCGTGTGCAACACCGTCGGCCCGTTCGGGCAGTACGGCGCGGTGGCAGTCGAGGCCGCCCTGGAGGCGGGCTGCCACTACATCGATACCACCGGGGAACAGTCCTACATCATCGACGTGCGTGATCGCTTTGGCGCAGCCTACCGGGAGGCGGGACTGCTGCTGTCACCTTCCACGGCGTACATGTATACGTTCGCCGAGATCGCGGCCGAACTGGCGCTCGAGACGCAAGGCATCGATTGCCTCGAGACCGCCACATTGTGCCGTGGCACCCGCTTTGCCGCCGCCGGCGTCACTGTGGGTTCGACGGCTTCGATCTTCGGCATGGCGCGCGTCAAGCAGCGCTACCTGTGGGAGAAGCAGCTCGTCGAGCATCCAGTGACTGCATGCTTCAACGTCGTGGATCCGAGCTTCATGCAACCAGTGTTCTCGCTGCCGTGGAGCGGTACGTCACTGCCCGTGTACTACCAGCAGGATCCACGCGTGCGGAGCTGCATCTCCGCGGTCGGCTTCTACGACAACAACGTAATGCAGCTCGCCCATGGTTTCTTCCAGAAGTGGGACGCGGAATACAAGAACCTGCCCGCGGAACACCAGGACGCTATCCTGAAGGCCGCCGTCGATTCGACGACGCCGAGCATGCCGCCGCGCGAGCGCACGACGACGGTGCGCACGGTCGACTTTGCGATCGGCCGCGGCCAGCTCGCCGCGGTGCGTGCCACCGTCCACGGCCTCACGGCGTACATATCAACGGGCGCGCTGCAGGCCGCTGCAGTGTTGAAGCTGCTCGACGGCGAGACGAACAAGGTCGGCTTCGCCTCGGCCTGCAAGGCCTTCGGTCACCGCTACCTGCTCGGCTTCCTCGAACAGCGCGGCTTGGCGCGGGCCACCGTCACGCAGCTCTGAGCGGATCGCCATGGCCATCATCGACTTCTTCGACCGCGGCTGGCGCATCAACCCGAAGGCGGCGGCGTACATCCAGGATGACCGCCACTACAGCTTCGACGAAGTCGGTGAGCTGTCGTGCCGGATCGCCAACGGACTGCTCTCGCTGGGTCTCCCGAAAGAGACCAAGGGCGCGGTCTGGGCGACGAATGACGTGATGGCCTGGACCTGCACGCTGGGATTGTGGCGCGCGAACATGTGCTGGATTCCCGTCGGCGCCCGCAACCCTGCGGACGAGAACCACCACGTGCTCGACGCCTTCGACTGCGAGGTCCTGTTCTTCCAGAAGTGCTTCGCGCCGGTCGTCGCCGGGCTGCGGGCCACCCTGCCGAAGATCAAGCTGTGGATCTGCATCGACGACGAGCTGCCCGACTTTCCGGGTGCACGCTCGCTGGCGAGCTGGCTCAAGGACCAGCCGGCGACGCGGCCGCACGTGGGCGTGGACATGGACGACGTGGTCATGCTGTCCGCCACGGGCGGCACGACCGGCAAGCCGAAGGGTGTGATGAACACCCATCGCAGCACGCAGACTTTCTGCGCGCACTTCATGATCAGCTGCACTTACCGCGCCGAAGAGCAGCCGGTGAATCTCGCGGCAGCGCCGATGACGCATACCGCGGGGTTGCTCTCCGTTCCCTGCACGGCGCGCGGCGGCACGGTGGTAGTGATCACAAAGCCCGACCCGGCGCTGCTGCTGGCGGCCATCCCGAAGTTCAAGGTCACCGAGCTGTTCCTGCCGCCGACGGTGATCTACCGGTTGCTCGACATCCCGGATCTTGGCCGTAAGGTGGACTTCAGCTCGCTCAAGTACTTCATGTACGGCGCGGCGCCGATGTCGGTGGAGAAGCTCAAGCAAGCCATCGAGGTCATCGGTCCGGTGATGATGGGCGGCTACGGCCAGACCGAGGCGCCGGCTTCGATCTCATACCTGGCGCCGGACGAGCATTTCATGGCTGGCAAGCTCGCCTCCGACGAACGCCTGTCGTCGGTCGGTCGGCCCAATCCGCTGATCGGCGTCGAGATCATGAACGACGCGAACGAGATCCTGCCCCGGGGTGAAACCGGTGAAATCTGCGTATGCGGCGACCTCGTGATGAGGGGCTATTACAAGGCGCCAGAGAAAACCGCCGAAGCCATCGTCGACGGCTGGCTGCATACCGGCGACGTCGGTCACATCGACGCCGACGGCTACCTGCACATCACCGATCGCAAGAAGGACATGATCATCTCCGGCGGCTTCAACGTGTACCCGAGCGAGGTTGAGCAGGTGCTCTGGGGCCACCCGGCCGTGCAGGACTGCGCCGTGATCGGCGTACCCGACGCGCAGTGGGGCGAAGCGGTCAAGGCCGTGGTCGAACTCAACGCCGGGCAGCACGTGAGCGCCGATGCGCTCATCGCGCTCTGCAAGGAAAAGCTCGGCTCGGTGAAGGCACCGAAGACGGTGGACTTCGTGGACGCCCTGCCGCGCAGCCCGGTGGGCAAAGTGCTGAAGAAGGACCTGCGGGCGAAGTTCTGGCAAGAGACGGCACGCAAGATCTGACCGAGCGAGAGGGGGACCGTGGCATGAGCATCTACGCGAACAAGACGGCCGTCATCACCGGCGCCGGCTCTGGCATCGGGCGCGCGCTCGCGCTGCGGCTGGCCGCGAAGGGCGCGCGCCTCGCCCTGTCGGACGTGAACGCGGAGGGCCTGGACGAAACCCTGCAATTGATGCCCACGGTGACCGAGGCACGCGGCTACCTGCTCGACGTGTCGGACCGCCAGGCCGTATTTGCGCACGCCGAGGACGTCAGGCGCGATTTCGGAACAGCGCACGTCGTGATCAACAACGCCGGCGTCACCGTGGTCGGCACCATCGAACACCTGACGATCGAAGAAATCGAGTGGCAGCTCAGCATCAACCTCTGGGGCGTGATCTACGGCACCAAGGCGTTCCTGCCCATGATGCTGGCGCAGAGCGAAGGCTGCATCGTCAACATCTCGAGCGTGTTCGGCCTCGTCGGCTATCCGGCGCAGGGCGCGTACAATATCTCCAAGTTCGGTGTCCGGGGACTGACGGAATGCCTGTGGAGCGAACTCGAGGGCACCGGCGTGCGCGCAGTTTGCGTGCATCCGGGCGGCATCAGGACCAACATCGAGAAGCGCGGCCGGCGCTGCGAGGCCGCGGGTGAAGAGGAGGCTCGCTTCTCGCTGCTGGCGGACAAGTTGCTGCAGACGTCCGCTGACGATTGCGCGGGGGAAATCATTGGCGGCCTCGAACGCGGCAGCAAGCGCATCGTCACCGGCCATCGCTCCAGGACGCTGTACTGGTTGAGCCGTCTCCTGCCGAACGCTTATCCCGCTATCCTCAAGCTGATCGCAAGCTGAACCAGCGACCTCTCCCGCGCCCGGCATCAAGGAGTTCCTGTGACACAAATCTACGTCGCTGGCATCGCCATGACCGTGTTCGGGCGGCATCTCGAGCGCAGCCTGCACGATCTCGCCGGCGAAGCCCTGGCGGGCGCACTCAAGGACGCCGGCTGCACGAGGGGCGATCTCGGCGTCGCCTACTACTCGGGGATGACCAACGGTCCGCTGCAGGGACAGATCTCGATCCCCGGCCAGGTGATCTTCAGCAAGATCGGCATTGAGGGCATCCCGGTCTACAACGTCGAGAACGCCTGTGCCTCAGGCAGTTCGGCGTTCAATCTTGCTGTGCAGAGCCTCAAGGCCGGCACGACGGACGTGGCGCTCGCCATCGGCGCCGAGAAGATGAACATTGCCGACAAGGCGAAAGCCTTCGCGATCTTCGAGGGCGGCTGGGACGTCTCGCGAGTCGAGGAGAACTACGCCACGCTGGTGAAGATGGGTGAGGGCATCACGCCACCGCCTGGCTCCGAGTCAGACAAGCCGTACAGCAAGTTCATGGCGATCTACGCCGCGTTCTGTCGCTGGCACATGCAGACCTTCGGCACCACGCAGCGGCAGATCGCAGCCGTGTGCGCCAAGAACCACCAGCACTCGGTGCACAACCCGTACTCGCAGTTCCGCAGGCCCTTCACCATCGAGGAAGTGCTCGCAGCGCCGCCGATCACCTACCCGATCACGCTGCCGATGTGCGCGCCGCTCTCCGATGGCGCTGCGGCAGCGATCCTGTGCACCGAAGATGGCCTTGAGCGCATCGGTGCCGAGCGGCGCCGCTGCGTCAAGGTTGCGGCCAGCGTCATTCGCAGCTTCACGCATCGCCGCCTCGACGAACCCGAGAAGCATGTGAGCCGGCTGGCCGCGCTGCAGGCCTACGAGATTGCCGGACTCGGTCCGGACGACATGGACGTGGCCGAGGTGCACGACGCCTCGGCGATGGGCGAGATCATCCAGGCGGAGAACCTCGGGTTGGTGCCGCTAGGCGGCGGCGGACCCGCCGCCGAACGCGGTGAGTTCACTCTCGGCGGACGCCTCCCGATCAATCCCTCCGGTGGCCTGGAATCCAAGGGCCATCCCCTAGGCGCAACCGGCATCGGCCAGCTGTTCGAGCTGGTGACGCAGCTGCGCGGCGAGGCTGGCGCACGCCAGGTCGTTGACGCACGCCACGCGATCCAGGAAAACGGCGGTGGCCTGCAGGGTATCGAGGAAGCGGCCGTCGCCATCCACATCCTGAGCCGGTAGCCGTTGCACGCCAGGGTTGGAGGAACGATGAGCAAGCCCATCCCGCCGCTCGACCTGATGTGGTTCGTCATGGAGACGCAGGCCAGCCCGACGCACGTCGGCGCGCTGCTGCTCTTCGAGAAGCCGAAGGGCCGTCCGGTGGTGGTCCGCGAGATCGTCGAGGCCTACCGAGCCTGCGAGCCAGTGTCCCCCTTCAACCTGGTGCCCGAGCTCGTCGGCGCCGGCCTGCCTCGCTTCCGGGAAGCCAATTCCTACGATCCCGATTACCACGTCCAGCACATCGCGCTGCCCGCGGGCGCAACGTACGACGACCTGTTGCGCCTGGTCGCGGACCTCCACGAGCCGATGCTCGATCGGGGTCGGCCGCTGTTCCGCAACTGGTTCATCGATGGCGTGCCGGGCCACCGGTTCGCGCTCTATACCAAGGTGCACCACGCGATCGTCGACGGCGTGTCGGGCACGAGACGTATCCACGCGAGCCTGAACTCCAGTGCGAAGCGGGGCATCCCGCTCCCCGCCTTCGCCATCGAGGAGGCCGTGCGCAAGCCGCGGGTGCCGAGGGTCCTGATCGATCGCCTCGCCGAACTCGGCATCACCGCAACCAGGCAGACACTCGCGCTGCGAGACGTCTCCGTCACCGCCCTGAGGAAGGGCCTCTCTACGCTGCTCCGCGCCGAGCCAGCGGGCAGCATGCCGTTTACGGCACAGCGCGGACCGATGAACGAGCCGCTGCAGATGGGTCGCTCGATTGCGACGTTGTCCCTGCCGCTGGACGAGATGCATGCGGTCGGCAAACGGTTCGATGCCACGCTGAACGACCTCGCCGTCACCCTCGTGGATGAGGGCGTGCACCGCTACCTGCGTCAGTCCGGCCGCGCCTTTCCACACCGCCTGGTCGCCTTCTGCCCGGTATCCCTGCGCGAGGCCGGCGATTCCGGGACCGGCACCAAGGTCTCGGCGGTGTTCGTGCATCTCGGCCAACACCAGGCAACCGCCGTTGAGCGAATCCATCAGGTCGTGGCGGCCATGGGCACGGCGAAGCGGGAAATGCGCTCGATGTCGAAAGACGCGGCCATGACCTATGCGGTTTCCCTGCTCGGCGTCGCGGAACTGACCGCGGCGACGCACGTGGACCGCGTCACGCCGCCACTCGCCAACATGGTGATCTCGAACGTGCCCGGTGGGCGGGAACGGCTGTACCTGAACGGCGCGCCGCTGGTCGCCATCTACCCGGTCTCGGCGCTTGCCATGTCCATCGGGTTGAACGTCACCCTGACTTCCTGTCACGACCGCATGGATTTCGGCTTCGTGGGCAACAGCGCGACGTTGCGCGACTTGCCGGAGCTTGCGCGCCACGTCGGTGAGGCTTACGCGGAGTTGAAGGCCGCGGCCTCGAAGCGGCGCGCAGCAAAAGGCCGTGCGGGGAGCGCACGGCACACGACCGCGGAAAGATAGTCTTGCCGGCCAGACTTCAGACGCGACCGCTATCGCCAACGAAGTACGTCTGCCAACGCAGGCAACGCGGCCCGGATCTTCAGGAAGCGGCTGGCGTCGTCACTCCACCGTCCGCGACCAGTAGTGCAGCGATTCCGGGAGGTAAGTATCGGCGGCTGGATCGGCGGCGCGAAACGCCCGCAGTGCGTCCTCGGCGGCGGTGAGGTCGCCGGAGGCGTGCAGCGCGACGATCCTTGCAGCCCATGCCCCGGCGTCGACCGGTGCCGCTTTGCCGAAGTCGACCTCGCGAGCCGGTGACGGCGGCGCTGCCACGGTGGCGCTCGCAGTTCGACCTGCCATCTCCGGTTCAGTTTTCTGCCGTCGGTCGACGCTGCTTTCGCCGGGGGACACCGCTATGTCGCCCGCGGCTGCCTCTGCTGTCGTAGTCGGTGATGCAGGCGCGCTCGATGGCGCAGGGACTGCGACTTGCGCCGGTGCACCGTCGGGAACGACGAGGCGTTCAGGCCGGGTCACCGTCTTATCGGCACTGGGCGCCTGCCTGTTTGCGGTCGCTTCGCGCGCCGCCGAACTCTGCGACGGGGATTGCGGTTGTGGCATGGCCGCGGCTGGAACCGGAGCCGACTCCTTGCGCTGCAGCGACGGCGCGAGATCGTGTTCACGCGGCAACATCTGTACGAGAACGAACGCCAACCCGGCGACCGTAGCCGCGGCGGCCAGTGGCTGCCACTGCGTCAGCCAGTTCCGCGACCGGACGCGGGCAGGAGCTGTCGTCGGTTGCTTGCCACTCTCCGGAACGGACTTGCGTGCAGCAGCGATGATCGCGGCATCGAGGTGTGATGGGGGCTGTTCGTCCGACGCGTCGCGCCAGGCATGTTCCAACGCGGCGTCGCGGTTGGATGAATGCGAGCCTTCGCGGTCGTGGTTGCTCATTGCAGGTC
>JBAVIQ010000533.1:0-8760 GCA_049687035.1 Steroidobacteraceae bacterium | reverse complement strand
CTGTGGAAGGCGACCGGTTCCTGGTCCGGTCGCCTTCTCCCCCGCTTGCGGGCGCTCCGGCGCCCGCTTTTTTTTTGCGCTAAATACTTGAACTGGATCATGATTCGCGCAACCCGACGAGCCGCTGCACAGCGCGGCGGCTGCTAGACTTCAAGGAGTCAGGGGCTAGCCCCCCTCTCCACGGGAGTGCGCCATGCATCGTTTACTCTTGCTAGTCGCGTCGCTGGTCGTGCTGAGCTGCGCCCAGGCGAGCGAAGTGTTCGTCACCAAGGACGCCCAGGGCCGGCCGTCCTACACCGATCGCCCCGACAGCCTGCCGGCGCAGAAGGTCCACGTCGCGACCAGGAGCACCGACCCGGTCGCGGTGCAACAGCAGTACGCAGAGAAGATGAAGTCGTACTCCGAAGCCGATAAAGCCAAGGCGGACGCGGCGAAGAAATCAACCGACTCGCAGCAGGCGAAAGAACTCTCCGCCGCGGACAAGGCGAAGCGCTGCCAGGAATCCCGCACGAACTACCAGAACATGATGAACGCGCGCCGGCTGTACGAGCCAGGCTCCTCGCCGGACGATCGCCGCTACCTCGACTCGAACGAGATAGATGCTGCGCGCGCGAATGCCAAGAAAGTGATGGACGAATTCTGCGCGGGCCAATGACGCAGTGACTGCCGCCCAAGTCGGATTCGCAGGCCTCGGCGCCATGGGCCGGGGCATGGCTCGCAACCTGCACCGGGCGGGGCTGCTGCGAGCCGTGTGGAACCGCACCGCGAACCGCGCCGACGAACTGGCCGCCGAACTCGGCGTCATGGCGGCTGCAAACCCTGCCTCGCTCGCGCGTGATTGCGACGTCGTCGTGCTGTGCGTTGCGGCCGACGCCGACGTGCTCGGCGTCGTCGACGCGCTGCTGCCCGGCCTGCGAGCCCGAGCGCTCGTCATCGACTGTTCGACCATCAGCGCCGACACGGCCCGTGAGGCCGCGCGCCGCCTTGCCGCGAAAGGCGGTGAATTCCTCGACGCGCCGGTGAGTGGCGGCGTCGAAGGCGCACGCGACGGCACATTGGCCATCATGGCCGGCGGCACCGAGTCGGCGTTCGCCAGGGCGCAGCCCGTGCTGCAGGCCATGGGCCGCACGGTCACGCATTTCGGCCCGAGCGGTTCCGGCCAGGCCGCCAAGGCGACGAACCAGATCATGTGTGCCGGCGTCATCCAGGCGGTGGCGGAAGCGATGGCGTTTGCCAAGGCGCAAGGCCTGCCGTTGCCGCAGCTGATCGAAACGCTCGGCAAGGGCGCGGGCTCCAGCTGGTATTTCGTGAACCGCGCGCCGAACATCGTGCGTGATGCGTTCCCGGCCGGCTTCCGCGTGCGGCTGCACGAAAAGGACCTGAAGATCTGCCGCGACATGGCGGCGCAATCCGGCGTCGAGCTGCCGGTGGTCGAGGCGACCCTCGCCCAGTACCGCGAACTGATCGCGCAGGGTCACGGCGACGAAGACATCTCCGTGCTGTTCCGCCTCAAGGACGCGCTGTTCGCCGCGGCTGCAGCGCAGCCCGGCGGAAAATCCCCCAAACCCGCATGAACGTCCCGGCGCCCCCGCCGGAGCGCAGTCGCGTCGACGAACGCGACTTTTTCCTGCCCGACTTCTGCGAACCGCTGGCCGTGCTCGCGATCGTGCTGATCGCTGCGCTGCTCGGCTTCGTGCTGGCGCTCGCGCGCCAATCCAGTCACGGCATGTTCTGGTTCGACCTCGCGCGCACCACGGCTTTCCTGCTCTGGGCCGGACTGCTGTGCGCCGCGGTGCTGTGCCGCTCGCGGCCCTGGCTCGCAGGAAAATCGTTGCGTGCGGGGATCGCCTGGTCGCTGCTGCTGCTGGTGGGAACGGTGGCCGCGCTGTCCGAAGCGGTCTACCTGCTCGGCCGGCTGTGGACTGCGCGACTCGGCGCGCCATCCGCCATCCTCCCCGACTCGCACTGGCGGTTCGTGCTGCCCAACGTGCTGATCGCAGCCGTGGTCGGCGCGCTCGCCCTGCGCTATTTCTACGTGTCGCAGCAGTGGCGTCGCTCGGTCGAACTCGAGGCCCGCGCGCGCATTCGTGCGCTACAGGCGCGGATCCGGCCGCATTTCCTGTTCAACAGCATGAACACGATCGCGTCGCTGACGCGGTCGAACCCGGCGCAGGCCGAGGAAGCGATCGAGGACCTGTCGGACCTGTTCCGCGTCAGCCTGAGCGACGCGCGCGCGCAGATCACGCTGGAAGAGGAGATCGAAATCGCGCGCACCTACCAGAGAATCGAAAAACTGCGGCTCGGCGACCGGCTGCAGGTGTGCTGGGACATCGACGACCTGCCGCCGCGCTGCGTAATGCCCAGCCTGCTGCTGCAACCGTTGCTCGAAAATGCGATCGGGCACGGCATCGAGCCCCTGCCGCAGGGCGGCATCGTCGACGTGCGCGGCCGGCTCGAAGATGGCACGGTCATGTTGGAGGTGACCAATCCGAAGCCGTCGGGCACGCCGCCGCCGCTGCGCCGCGGTCACCGGATGGCGCTCGACAACATCCGGCAACGGCTGGACCTGGCCTTCCCGGGCCGCGCGACCGTCGCAGTCGACGATGCGGAGAGCCGGTACACGGTCCGGCTGCAATTCCCGCACACAGAAGACGAATCCGTCGTCCCGGCTGCCGCGCTGAAGGGCGCCGCCGCGATGCCTTCGTGACACGCGGCCCGGTCCATCGGACAATCCCGATCCGCGCATGGACGAAAGCACCCCCTCCCCCGCCGATTCGGAAAAGCTGCGAGCGCTGATCGTCGACGACGAAGCGCCAGCGCGCGCGCGACTGCGTCGCCTGCTCGAGGAGCTGGGCGACGTGACGATCGTCGGCGAAGCGGCGAACGGCGTCGAAGCGCTCGACCGCTGCGCGACGCTCGATCCCGACCTGGTGCTGCTCGACGTGCACATGCCCGGCATGGACGGCATCGAGGCTGCCCGTCACCTGGGCGCACTCGACGAACCGCCGGCGGTCATCTTCACCACGGCCCACGACGAATATGCACTCGCGGCGTTCGAGACCGAAGCCGTGGGTTACCTGTTGAAGCCGGTGCGCCGCGAGAAGCTCGCGCGCGCCCTGAGACACGCGGCGCGGATCGCCGGCCCGCAGCTCGCCCGCCTTGCTGAACAATCACAGCTCGGCCGCCGCCGTGCGCAGATCTGCGCGCGCCTCGGCGAGCAACTGCGGCTGGTGCCCGTCGAGGACGTGCTGTATTTCAGCGCCGGGCAGAAGTACGTGACCCTGCGGCACCGCGGCGGGCGCGAGCTCATCGACGAATCGCTGCGCGCGCTCGAACAGGAGTTCGCGCCGGACTTCATCCGCATCCATCGCAACTCACTGGTCGCACGCCGTTACGTGCAGGTCGTCGAGCGCAGCCCCGAAGGCCATCTGTTCGTGCGACTCACTGACAGTGACGAAACCCTGCAGGTCAGCCGCCGATACGCGGCGGAGGCCCTGCGCCAGATCCGAACCGGACACTGAGACTCCATGAACTCCCCCCGCGAAGACATCGGCGAAGCAACGATCACCCTGCCCGATCCGCAGGCCACTGCTTCGCAAAAGGTCTTTTTCGCCCGCGTCGGCATGCTGTTGCTCATGGCAGGGCTGTTGTACCTCGTCTGGCGCATCGTCACGCCCCTGTGGCAACCAGTCGTCTGGGCCATATTGCTGGGCGCGTTGCTCGCACCCACGACAGCCCGGCTTGCCGCGCGGCTGGGCAATCGCCCGCGACTCGCCAGTAGCCTCATGACCGCCGCGGTAGTGCTGCTCCTGCTGTTGCCCATCCTCGCGATCGGCGGCGCCGTGGCGGCACAGGCCGCGGAGCTCGTGGATCGCATCGATGCAGCCACGCTGCGCGCGTCGAACCTTGACCTCTCGGACTTTCCGGTGCTGACCGGGCCACTCACGTGGCTCGAGGCGACGGCGGGCCTGTCCCTCTCGCAGATCGAGGGTTGGATCGTAACGGGCGCCAAGCGCCTGCTGGAGGTCGTGGCCGCGTCGGGCGGCGCCGTGTTCCTCGGGGCACTCGGCACGATCATGAAATTCGTGCTGATGCTGTTCGTGCTGTTCTTCATGCTGCGCGACGGTCCAAGGATCGCGCAGACGTTGGTCCGCATGCTGCCCATCGAGACGCGCCTGCGCAGCAAGCTGTGGCGGCACTTGCTCGACGTAACGCGCGCGGTGTTCATGGGCATCGGGCTGACGGCGCTGGTGCAGGGGACGCTGCTCGGCATCGGCTTCGCGATCGCGGGCCTGCCTTCGCCGCTGGTCTTCGGCGTACTGGGCGCACTGTTCGCGCTGGTGCCCATCGTCGGCACCGCCATCGTGTGGGTGCCGGCGACACTCTGGCTGCTGTCGCAGGACCAGCCCTATTACGCAGTCTTCATGCTGGCGTGGGGCGTGGTGGTGGTGGGCGCCGTGGACAACGTCCTGCGGCCAATCCTGATTTCCGGCCGCACCGAAGTCCCTACCCTTGCCGTCTTCATCGGCGTCATGGGCGGCCTCTCCGCGTTCGGGTTCATCGGTCTGTTCCTGGGGCCGATCGTCCTCGGCCTGCTGGTGGCGCTGTTCCGGTTCACGTCCGAAGAGCTCGCGCCCGGATCGAACGAAGCTTAAGCCGCCTGGCGTCACGAGGAGTCGAGTCTTGTCGAACACGCCCCTGCGAATTGCGACCCGTCGCAGCAAGCTCGCCATGTGGCAAGCAGAGCACGTGCAGTCACTGTTGCGCGCAGCGCACCCGGAGCTGCCGGTCGAGCTCGTGCCGATGAGTACGCAGGGCGATCGCGTGCTCGACCGCGCGCTGGCCGAGGTCGGCGGCAAGGGTCTCTTCGTCAAGGAACTCGAGGTCGCGATGCAGGAAGGCCGCGCGGATATCGCGGTCCACTCGATGAAAGACGTGCCGAGCGAATTGCCGCCGGGCTTTGCGATCGTGGCCGTGCTGCCGCGTGCAAACCCGCTTGATGCATTCATTTCGCGTCGCTTCAAGCGATTTGAAGACCTGCCGCACGGCGCACGCGTCGGCACCTCGAGCCCGCGTCGCCAGGCGCAGCTGCGCCACGCGCGTCCCGACCTGCGGTTGGAATTGCTGCGCGGCAACGTCGATACCCGGCTGCGCCGCCTCGACGAAGGCGCACTCGATGCGATCCTGCTGGCCTGCGCCGGACTCGAGCGTCTCGGCATCGACCACCACATCACGCAGCAGCTCAGCGTCGAGCTGTCATTGCCGGCCGTGGGTCAGGGCGTGATCGGTATCGAGAGCCGTGCTGACGACGCGCGCAGTCGCGCGGCACTGGCAGCGCTGCATCATGCCGATTCGTTCACGCGGCTCGTGGCGGAACGTTCGTTCGCCGCCACGCTCGGCGGCAGCTGTCATTCACCGATCGCGGCCCATGCCACGCTCGACGGCGGCACGCTCACCGTGCACGGTTTCATTGGCGCGCCCGACGGCAGCGAAACTTATCGTGATCGCGTGGGTGGGCCGGCCACCGAGGCCGCATCCCTCGGCCGCGAACTCGCCCGTCGCATGCAGTCGGCTGGGGCGGAAACCCTGCTCGAGCGCCTGCGGCAGGAGGCCGCCGCTGCGTCGTGACGTTCCCGCTCGACGGCGTCACTATCGTCGTTACGCGTCCGGCAGCCCAGGCCAGCCGGTTTCTCGCGCTGGCGCGTGCCGCCGGCGCCGCGTGCATTCCCTACCCGACGCTGCAGATCGACCGCATCGCGTTGGACGACGCCACTCGCGCGCGTCTGCAGAGTCGCACCTGGGACTGGGCCATCTTCACCAGCGTCAACGCGGTCGAATCGGCGTTCGAGCAATGCCCCGCCCCGCTCGCGACGCGGCATGCCGCCATTGGCCGGGCGACGGCACGCGCGCTCGATCAGCATGGTGTCAAGGTCGAGGCGCGCCCCGAAAGCGCGAATTCCGAGGGGCTGCTGGAGTTGCCGGAGTTTGCAGCGCTGGCAGGCCGTGGCGTGCTGCTGGTCAAGTGCAGCGGCGGCCGCGAGGTGCTGCGCGATGCCCTGCGCGCGCGGGGCGCCGACGTGCTCGAACTCGAGGTGTACCGTCGTTCAGTCACGACGCCGACCGCGGCGGCGGCGGCGCAGTTGCACGTCGCCCTGACGAGCCCGGGTCCGCTGGTCGTCGTGGTGACCAGCGCCGAAGTCCTGCAATCCCTGCTCGAGCACGTCGCCGGCGACGACGCAGCACGACTGCGCAGCCGGACGCTGCTGGTGCCTGGACCTCGAGTCGCTGCAGCCGGCGAGCGTCTCGGCTGGACCGGGCCGGTCGTCGCAGCGGCTACCGCCGAAGACGAGACGATGCTCGCCGCCCTGACGGGCCTCGTGACAGGCTCCAAGCCGTCTGCGTGATAGCATTCGTCGTCGCCGGCCCCGGATGGCCCGCGAGTGCCGATGACCAACGAAATCGAATCCCTCACCACGGACATGAACGCGCGCCGGACCGGCAGCGGCGTGAGCCCGATGCTGTTCGCCGTCGGCGGTATCGCGCTGCTGCTCGCCGCCTATGCGCACTGGCGTTTCGGCCAGTTCGACGAGCGGATCGACCGAATGCGCGGGCAGGTGGTCGAACTGCGCGCGGCACAGGATCGTCTCGGCGCCCAGATCGGTACGGTTGGCACGCAGCTGCAGGAGGCGAATGCCCAGGTGCGGTCGCAGATCCGCCTGCTGCGCGAAGTACCGACGCAGCTGGGAGAACTCGGTCAGAGCGTCGCCGAACTGCGTGCCCGCACCGACGCACCGCAGCGCTCCTGGGTCCGCGCGGAGGCACTGTACCTGCTTGAACTCGGTGCCCGGCGCCTGCGGCTCGAACACGACGTGCCCACGGCAATCGCCGCCCTCGAATCCGCCGATGCGCGTCTCGCTACCGTACCGGATCCCGCGGTGGCCGAGGTGCGGGCTCAACTCGCGCGCGAACTCACCGCGCTGCGCGCGGTCGACGTACCCGACATTTCATCGGTGCTGTCACGACTCGCAGCCGTCGAGACGGCTGCTGCGGATTTTCGCGTGCTCGGCGTGCCCGTCTCCAACGCGCGTCGCCTCGACAAGACCGAGGCCGAGGCCGCCGAGAGTGCATTCGACCGCGCGACCCGCCGCTTGCGCCAGGCGTGGCGCGACCTGTTTTCCTACCGGCGCGTCGATCCAGCGCACTCGCAGCTGGTCACGCGCGAGGAAGAGTCGCTGCGCCGCCAGCAGTTCGAACTGCAGTTGTTTACGGCGCGGATCTCTGCCATGCAACAGGATCGTCCGGGCTACGCGCAGGCGTTGCAGTCGGCGACCGCATTGCTCGACCGCTCGTTCGACGCGCGCGACGAAACCGTGATCGCGGCCCGCGCCGAGCTCGCCCAACTCGCTGCGATCGACGTGGACCCGACGGCGCCCGAGATCGGCACCGCCGCCCAGCTGCTGCAGCGGGTGATCCGCGCGAGCCCGCCCGCGAAGCCATGAAAGGCAGCGTACTCACGGCGTCGGCGCTGGTCGGTGGCAGCCTCTTCGCGCACCTCGTGCTGGACGATCCGGGCTACGTCGCGATCAGCGTCGGCAGTTCACTGTTCGAGACGACGGTGCCGGTGTTCCTGCTGCTGCTCGTCGGCCTGTATTTCCTGGCGCGCGCAAGCATCGAATCGCTGACGGCGCGCCGCCGCCTCGCAGCATTGCGCATGGAACGCCGCAAGCGCCGCGCACGCGACGACACGCAGCGTGGTTTGCTCGATCTGGCGGCGGGACGCTGGCGCAGCGCCGAAGACCTGCTCTCGCGCGCCGCCCCGGAAGCCGACTCGGCCGCAGCGAACTATCTGGTCGCGGCCCGCGCCGCCGACCTGCAGGACGCTGTCGAACGTCGCGACGAATGGCTGGCACGGGCGCAGGAAGCCGCTCCCGCCGAACGGGCGGCGGCGCTCGTCACGCTCGCTGAAATGCAGATGCGACGCGGACAGGACACCGCTGCACTGCAGACCCTCGAACAGCTCGATGCGTCGGGCGACCTGAATTCGCGCGGCCTCGAGCTCATGGCGCGACTGTGCCAGAAACTCGGACGCGGCGAGCAGCTGCGCGCCCTCGGGCCCCGCCTGCGCAGTGCAAAGGAATTGCCGGAAACACAGGTCAACGAGATCCTGGCGCAGGTGCAACTCGAAGAAATCCGGTCGGCGGGCGAGCGTCGCGACGTGCCTGCTGCGAACGAGGCCTGGTCCAACCTGCCGCGTGCAACGCGCAAGCTGCCGCAGGCGATCGCAACCTACGCTCGCGCGCTCATCACCGCAGGCGAGACAGTGGCGGCCGAGAAGCTGTTGCGCGAAGCAATCGACGATCGCCGCGAACCCGTGCTGGTGCGGCTCTATGGCGAACTCATGCTGCCAGATGCGCTGACTCCGCTGGACCGCGCAGAGAGCTGGTTGCGCAAGGCGCCGGAAGATCCCGATTTGCTCGCAGCCTGCGCCCGCCTCGCGCTGCAGGCAGAGCTCATCGGCAAGGCGCGCAGCTACCTCGAGGCGTCGCTCGCCCGCAAGCCGTCGGCCGAGAACAGCCTGCTCTACGCGGAGCTGCTCGACCAGCTCGGCGAGGGCGAGCGCGCACGCACCGTGCTGCGCGACAGCGTCGCGCGCTCTGTGGGCCGTCGACCGGCGTTGCCGCGCGTACGCTTGCGGCGGCGGTAGACGGACACGGGTCATGCCCGGTAATTCGGCGCGGACCAGCGGACACGGCGATCCGG
>JBAVIQ010000532.1:0-2148 GCA_049687035.1 Steroidobacteraceae bacterium | reverse complement strand
GTTCGACGAGCTCGACATCCCGTGGCGGTGGAGCGAGCAGCGCTACGGTGAACTCCTGCGCGTCGCAGGAGGCTATGAGCGGCTGCTGTTCGACATGGAGTCGCAGTCGCTCGCGCCGGTTTCGCCCGACGAGCGAAGCGTTCTCGCCAGGCGCATTCATGCACTGAAGAACCGACGCTATGCAGAACGCGTCGCGAGTGGCGCGCTGCCGTTGCGCGCGGGAGTGCGCGAGCTGTTCGACGAGTGCGCGGCCGGAGGCGTGAGCATGGCGATCGTCACGACCACCAGCCGCGGCAACGTGGCTGCACTGCTCGGCGCGCAGCTCGGTGCCGACTGGGAGGCACGCTTCGCCGCCGCCGTCTGCGCCGAGGACGCGCCGGTCAAGAAGCCCGACCCGCAGGCCTATCGGATCGTGCTCGAGCGACTGCAGCTGCGACCGGAGCAGACGGTTGCGATCGAGGATTCGGCCATGGGGCTGGCAGCGGCGACCGCCGCTGGAATTCCCGTGGTCGTCACACGCAGCAGGTACTTCCCCGACGATCCCGTGCCGGGCGCGCTGGCCGTGGGGCCCTCGCTCGGGGCGCGGTCGGGTTGGTCGCCGCCATTGGGTGGCGTCGAGGGTCGGGTGGGATTGGCCGACATCCGCCAGTGGCACGGTACTCGCCGCTGATGCCGTAAACTTCCTCTCACGCGCTCTGGCGGGAGAGGGTTGGGGCGAGGGAGCTTCATCATGGCCACGGGTTGGGCCGGCGACGGCGCCGTGCAACAGCAGATCGACGACAGCATCGAGGACGCGATCAAGCGCGCCCGCGCCCAGCTGCCCAGTGGGCTGAGCCTGAGTCACTGCGAAGAATGCGGTGAGGAGATTCCCGAGCCGCGACGCCTGGCCGTGCCCGGTGTGCGGCTGTGCCTGGCGTGCCAGGAAGAACGGGACAAGGACCAGGGCTCGGCCAGTTTGTACAACCGTCGCGGCAGCAAAGACAGCCAGTTGCGCTGAGGTCAGCCAGCAGGTGAAGGCTTGCAACCCTTGGTGATGCGCGGACTTAGCCTTACGCGCCGCTCAACAACTTGAAGCCCTTCAACTTCGCCGCCTTTCGGTCGAAGGTGACCGTATGGTCGCAGCCGATGGCCGCGTTGGTTCTGACCAGCAGGCAATCAACGAACCCTGCAGCCGAAGTCTCATAGTCCGAGAGCGCGGCGTGAATCTCATCTGCGGACTCGACTTCGAGTTCTGAAACGTTCAGCAACGCCCGGATCGACGCCGCGATCTGCGAACGGTCGTAACCGTAGAAGCCCTTGAGCGCCCAGACGATCTCGACGATAACCAGACGCGACACGTAGCCCGGCTCCTCGCTCGAGCAGTGTGTTGCGATGAGTTTCTCGGCCGAGCGGACCTGGGCGTCGAGGTCGCGCACGAGCAGGCGCAGAAGAACGTTGGTATCAATCCCGATCATGACCAAGCGCGCTTGCTACGGCGCCCCGCTGGATGGCCTCCTCTATCTCCTCAATGGTTGCCGCGCGCTTCGGTCGCGGGAGGATTCCAATCAACGAGGAGATGTCCTTGTTCACCGCGCGCATGCGCACTGCGCCATCATCCTCGACGATGAACAAGACCCGGTCGCCGGGTTTGAGATTCAGCTTGAGCCGCACATCCTTGGGCACGGTGATCTGTCCCTTGCTGGTCATCCTGGCTTCGCTCATAACGCCTTACCAATTCCACCATTCCTTACTTAGTGTAATGCGAAACCGGATGGGGCGTGTTTCCAGGTATTTCGAGGCATGCGGATCGCAGCTGCATCGCTCCAAATTCACGGAATCACTGAGTTTTGGGTCTGCGGCCGTCCTTGACCGGGGATAGCGCCCTCGGGTCTAATTCCGGGCTCTCTCGGCCGGCCTCCCAGCCGGAACCTACCGTGGCCAGGTAGCTCAGTTGGTAGAGCAGCGGATTGAAAATCCGCGTGTCGATGGTTCGATTCCGTCCCTGGCCACCACTTCCAAGTTTTTGATTTACATCGGGTTTTTGGCATCACCCGCGGACTATCTGCGCCCGAATGGGGCGCCTTTGGGCTGACCATCGGACTATCGGAAATTGGGCTGATCGAGCATCCCGGGGCGACTGGCGGGGTTGGCGATCTGGGAACTTGGCGG
>JBAVIQ010000531.1:0-3664 GCA_049687035.1 Steroidobacteraceae bacterium | reverse complement strand
GTCTCCCGCGCATCGTGGATCATGCGGAGGAACCGCACGATCCACGGCGAGCCTTGCTCGAGCGGGAGCGAAGCGATGGTGTCAGCGCAGTAGCGACCAGGCCGCAGTGCCGCTTCGCTCCTGCGCTCGAGCTGCGGCGTCCGACACGGGGCGCGGAAGAAGACCGCCACCTCCAGCACCGCACTCGACCGTGGCGTCGATTTCGCCCCGAGCGGAGCCGGAAGAAGAATCTTCACCCGGCGTCACGGCCGACCTGTCCCGCTACGGCGGGAATGGTGAAGACCAGACGGATGGGGCAAAGACTCGGCGGGAGAGGTGCTCAGCAGGCGCAGGCCTGGACTGTCCGCTTCGGCGCGTCGAGACTGCCGATCAGCGCACTGACCGACGCCATCCTGTGCGCCGCGAGATACGCGGCGATGCCGTCATTGATGCGCTTGCAGGAGTGCGGCTCGTAGAACAGCGAGGTGCCGACGCCAACGGTCGTCGCGCCGGCGATGATGAATTCGAGCGCATCGTCCGCGCTGCAGATGCCGCCCTGCCCGATGATCGGCACGTTGTGCGGGCGCGCGACCTCGGCGACCTGCATCACCTTCAGCAGCGCGATCGGCTTGATCGCAGGCCCGGAAAGGCCGCCCTGGACGTTGCCGATGACCGGCTTGCGCGTCTTCACGTCGATGGCCATGCCCATCACGGTATTGATGACCGCGAGCGCATCGCTGCCCGATTCGATGCAGCGTCGCGCATTTTCCTTGATGTCGGTCTGGTTCGGCGACAGCTTAGTGATGAGCGGCTTCTTCGTCACGCGCCGGCACGCTTCGACCACGCGGGCCGACATGTCGGGCGAATTGCCGAACTGCACGCCGCCCTCCTTGATGTTGGGGCAGGAGATGTTCAGCTCGATCGCGTCGATTGGCGAATCGTCGAAACGGCGCGTCACCTCGACGTAGTCCTCGATCGTCGAGCCGCAGACGTTGGCGAAGAACGCCGTCTCGGTGAAGTCGAGCGTAGGCAGGATCTGGTCGACCACGTAATCGGCGCCGGGGTTCTGCAGGCCGATGGCATTGAGCATCCCCATCGGCGTCTCGTAGACGCGATGCGCCGGATTGCCGAGCCGCGGCTCGCGCGTCGTGCCCTTCAGCACGATCGCCCCGACGTCGCGGTTCGAGAACCCTTCGACCCGCGTGTACTCCTCGCCGAAACCGACGCACCCGGACAGGAGGACGATGGGCGAAGCGAGCCGGAGACCGCAGAAATCGACGGCTAGCGACTGAGCCAGGGCGGCGGACATGGACGAATTGTAAGCTACGTCAGCCGGCAATGAAGCGTTCGAGGTGCTCGATCGTCTGGTCCTGCTCTTCGATGACCACCCGCACGAGATCGCCGATCGAAATCATGCCGACCATGCGCCCGTCCTGCATGACCGGCAGGTGCCGGATTCGCTTCTCGGTCATGACCTGCATGCACTGGCGCACGCCATCGTCGGGCGTGACCGTCACCACCGGCGAACTCATGATCTGCCAGACCGGTGTCTCGGCCGAGGAACGGCCGAGCAGGATCACCTTGCGCGCGTAGTCGCGTTCGGAGATCACGCCGACCAGTTCGCCGTTGCGGGTCACCGGCAGCGCGCCGACGCGCTTGTCCGCCATCATCTGGATGGCTCCGAGCACCGGCTCGTCGGCATCCACCGACCAGACCTCGTGTCCCTTGCGTCCGAGCAGTTGCTTGACGTGCACCATGCGAGAATCCCCCGTCACTGCCTGCGCGCGAGTCCATCCCGCGAGCGACCGACCTGATTCTATGCCACTGCACGTCGTCCTGTTCGAGCCCGAGATTCCGCCCAACACGGGCAACGTCATCCGGCTGTGCGCAAACACGGGTGCCTGCCTGCACCTCGTACGGCCGCTCGGGTTCCGGCTCGATGCACGCTCCGTGCAGCGATCCGGCCTCGATTACCACGAACTCGCCGATGTGCGGGTCCACGACGACTTTGCGGCTTGCCTGCAGGCGCTGGCAGGCGCGAGTCCGGATGGCGCCGCGCCGCGCTGGTTTGCGCTGACCACCAAAGGCGAGGCCATTTACGACACGGTGCGCTTCGCCGCGGGTGACGTCCTCGTATTCGGGCCCGAGACGCGGGGTCTGCCGGCAGACGTGCTCATGCTCTGCCCGGTCGAACGGAGGCTGCGGATTCCGATGCGCGAGGGCGCCCGGAGCCTGAACCTGTCGAATTCGGTCGCGGTCGTCGTCTACGAAGCCTGGCGCCAGCTGGGCTGGCGCTGAGGTGCTTATCCCTGGGCGGCCCGCATCACCTGGCCACGCAACGCGGCGGACCACGCCCGACGCTCACTCCGTCTCCGATCTCACCGCACGTCCCATGAGGGCGGCCACGGCCTCACGGGGCGAGAGCCCCTCGTAGATCACGCGGCAGATCTGTTCCGCGATCGGCATTTCGACCTGATGACTGCTCGCGACGTTGCGGACGGCCCGTGCCGCGAGCACGCCTTCGACCACCTGGCCGATTTCGCGTTGCGCTGCCGCGGTTGATTTGCCGGCAGCGAGCGCGAGTCCGAAACGCCGGTTGCGTGACTGGTCATCGGTGCAGGTGAGGACGAGATCGCCGAGTCCGGCGAGCCCCATGAACGTGTCCTTCTCTGCGCCGAGCGCGACTCCGAGCCGCATCATTTCGGCGAGGCCGCGCGTGATGAGCGCGACGCGCGTGTTGGCGCCGAAGCCGAGGCCGTCCGAAATACCGGCGCCGATCGCCAGCACGTTCTTGGTCGCCCCACCCACTTCGACACCGATGACGTCGGTCGACGCGTAGGCGCGGAAATGCTGGCCGGAGAGCGCACGTGCCAGCGCGAGCGAGTAGTCCTGGTCGCGCGAGGCGACCGTCATGGCCGTGGGCAGGCCCAGCCCGACCTCACGTGCGAAGGTAGGTCCGGACAACACGGCTTTCGGCACGGCGACGCCAAGGACTTCGTTCGCCACCTGGTGCGGCAACTTGCCCGAGTCGAGTTCGAAGCCTTTGGTTGCCCACGACACGCGCATGCCGTTGCGCAGCAGCGGCGCAACGTGCTCGAGGCATTCACGGAAGCCGTGGCTCGGCACGGCGATCAGCAGCTCCTGCGCCGCCCCGACCGCACGCGCGAGATCGGACTCGACGACGAGCGATTCGGGAAACGGCGTCACCGCCAGATAGCGCGTGTTGCAGCGCGCGGCCGCGCACGCTGCCATCTGCGCGGCATCGCGACCCCAGAGCACCGTCGGGTGACCGGTGCGCGCCAGGTGCACGGCGAGCGCCGTGCCCCACGAACCCGCGCCGAGCACCGCCATCGCTGGACGTGCCACGGCGTCGACCGCCGCATCCTTAGAGGTCGTCACGCGGCGACTTTAGCGCGTTCTCAATTGACCGAGGTGGCGCCCGGCTGCTGTGCAGCCGCCTGCTGTGCAGCGGCGCGGGCGTGCAGGGCTTCGAATGTCACGAGCGGCAGCAGGAACGGCGGGAAACCGCCCTTCGTCACCAGTTCCGAGACGGTCGAACGTGCGTACGACAGCAGGTAGTTCGGCGCCATGATCGAGAGGACCTGCGCGACGTCCGTCGCGACCAGGTTCTTGACCAGGAACGCGCCGGCCTGCTGCAGTTCGAGCAGCCAGACCATCTTGTCGC
>JBAVIQ010000530.1:0-16778 GCA_049687035.1 Steroidobacteraceae bacterium | reverse complement strand
GCTGTTTACCGACCTGCGTTACCAGATCGACAACCGCAAGCTCGAGGCACAGCACAAGATCCGCCTTGACCAGCTCGAATGGGGCGAAGCCACGGCGAACAAGGAAGAAGCGACGCTGCCGGTGAAGTTCGCAACCTCGCTGTTGAAGGACGCGGACGGCGTGATCAATCTCGAGATACCAGTGACGGGCACGCTCGACGACCCGGCATTCCGCGTCGGCCCGATCATCTGGCAGATTATCAAGAACATCCTGGCCAAAGCCGTGACGGCACCGTTCAAGGCGCTCGGCGCATTGTTCAAGGGCGCAGAGGAGGCGCAGTTCGTCGACTTCGCCCCCGGTTCGGCCGCGCTGGACCCGACGGCCGCCGAACGGCTGGGCGCGCTGGGCAAGAGCCTGGCACCGAAGCCGGACTTGCGACTGGAGGTGCCGATCGGTGCCGAAGCGTCGCTCGACGGGGCGGCGCTGGCTGCGGCGCATTACCAGCGCGAACTGCAGGCGGCCTCGCGCCAGGCTCTGCTCGGCAGGAAACGCACTGACGAGATGACGCCGGTGCCCGCGTTCGAGACGCTGCAGCCGGAGCAGAAAGAGCAAGTCCTGACGGCCCTGTACACGCAGCTGTCCGGCGCCGCACCCGTGATCCCCGAACCGCCCGAACCCGCCGACGGCGTCTCACGCAAGGACGCCAAGGCACAGGCCGAACAAGCGCGCCTCGCATGGCTGGAACAGGAATGCCGCACGCGTGCAGTCGCGCAACCCAGCGACCTGGAGCAACTCGGGCAGCAGCGCGGCACGGCCGTGCAGAAAGCCCTGCTCACGGATACTGGATTGCCGCCGGAGCGTGTGTTCCTGGCGCAAAACGGCAAAGTCTCGGCCAGCGAGCAACGGGTGCGGTTCGAACTCGCAGTGAAGTAAGGCTGCGCTTCAGCCTTCGCGCACGCGCATCAGGCCTTCCTGCGCCGTGCTGGCCACGAGTCGCCCCGCACGGTCGAAGATGCGCCCGAAGGCCATGCCGCGGGCACCGCTGCTGCTCGGGCTGATCAGCGCATAGAGCAGCCAGTCATCGATGCGGAACGGGCGGTGAAACCACATGCCGTGGTCGAGGCTGGCGAGCAGGACGTGCCCCGTGTGAAACGACAGGCCGTGCGGCAGGGTTGCCGTCTCCAGCAGGTGGAAGTCCGACACGTAGGCCAGCAGGCATCGGTGCAGCACGGCATCGTCGGGACTCGGTCCCGCGAGTCGGAACCAGATGTGACGCACGCCGGGCCGCGGCCGGCCGTCGTCGATCGCCTCGACTGAGCGAAACTCGAAGGGACGGTCGCGTTCCCAGAAGCGCCGTCGCTGGTCCGGCAGGTCTTTCAAGCGCCGCCGCACCGTGGCGGTGAGGTCCGGCAATTCCTCGGGCGGCGTCACCACCGGTGCCTCCACCTGGTGATCCGGCCCATCCTCCTGCAACTGGAAGGAGGCCGAGAGGTGGAAGATCTGCTGGCCGTGCTGGATCGCGACGACGCGGCGGTTGGTGAAGCTCGCACCGTCGCGACTGCGATCCACTTCGTAGACGATCGGCGCGTTGAAGTCGCCGCGCCGCAGGAAATACGAGTGCAGCGAATGCACCGGCCGATCGGGTTCAACCGTGCGACTCGCCGCCATCAGCGCCTGCCCGAGCACCTGTCCGCCGAACACCTGCGGGCTGCCGATGTCGCGGCTCACGCCCCTGAACAAGTTGATTTCCAGCCGCTCGAGATCGAGCAACTGCAGCAGGTCGGCGAGCACCGTGCTCATGCGACGCTCACTCGGTCACGCCGAGCCGCTTCTGCATGATCGGGCTGGTGGTCGTGTACTGCAGGTGCACCTTCTTCGCGGGATTCAAGTGCTCGGCGATGGCGAAGGCCGCCAGCGCCGCTTCGTGGAAACCGCTCAGGATCAGCTTCTTCTTGCCCGGGTAGGTGTTGATGTCGCCAATCGCGAAAATCCCCGCAACGCTGGTCTGGAATTTTGCAGTGTCGACCTTGATCGCCTTCTTCTCGAGTTCGAAGCCCCACTCGGCGATCGGGCCGAGCTTCGGATGCAGGCCGAAGAACGCGAGCAGGTGGTCGGCCGGGACGTCCTGCGACACGCCGTCCGTGCGCTTGATCGTGACGCCCTTGAGACGCCCGTCCTCAACCGTGATGCCTGCGGCGATGCCCTCGACGTATTCCATCTTGCCCGCTGCGACCAGCTCACGCATGCGCGCGACCGACGCGGGTGCCGCCTTGAACTCGCTGCGGCGATGCACGTGCACGATGCTCTTTGCCTTGCCGTTCAGGTCGATGACCCAGTCGAGCGCCGAGTCGCCGCCGCCGAAGATCACGAGCCGCTGGCCCGCAAACTCAGCCGCGCTGCGAACCCGGTAATGCACCTGCCGGTCTTCGAACGCATCGCAACCCTCGACGCCGAGGCGCCGCGGCTGGAACGAACCGAGGCCGGCGGCGATCACGACCGTCTTCGCCAGGAATTCGGTGCCGGCAGAGGTGCGCAGGAAGAAGCGACTGTCGTCCCGCTGCTGCAGTTCCGCTACTTCCTCGCCGAAATGGAACACGGGGCCCATCGGGGAAATCTGCTGCAGCAGGCGCTCGACGAGTTCCTGCGCGCCGCAGATGGGCAGCGCCGGGATGTCGTAAATCGGCTTGTCGGGGTACAACTCCGCGCACTGGCCACCCGCGTGCTGCAGGGTATCGACAACGTGGCTCTTGATGCCGAGCAGGCCGAGTTCGAAGACCTGGAACAGGCCGGCCGGGCCGGCGCCGACGATCAGGGCATCGGTCTCGGTAAGGGGCGCTGGCGTGCTGGGAACGGTCAAGGGGGAACCTCCGGCAAACTGCGCCGATTCTAGCGGATCGGCCATAAACCCCGCCGGGGGATGGCGTGCCCCAACCTGCCCTATCGGTGTTTTCCGCAGCGGCTGCGGAAACTTCTGCTTGAAACCCCGGGCCAGCTTAGACAAATTCTCATCCTTGACGCACATCAAGGCAGGATGACGGGCCAGGCCGCAGGCTCAACCCCGCTCCGCGCAGCCCAGGAACGCAGATGAACTCGCACCAGATCCGGTTCGATGAAGACCTAGTCCGCCGCTACGACCGCTCGGGACCGCGGTACACGTCGTACCCGACAGCCGTGCAGTTCTCGGACCGCTTCGGGGTCAACGAGTACCGGGCCGTCGCGGTGGCCAGCAACCAGGACCCGATCCCGCGGCCGCTGTCGCTGTACGTCCACATCCCCTTCTGCTCGAGCCCATGCTTCTACTGCGGCTGCACCAAGGTCATCACTCGCAACCACGAGAAGGCCGAGGCGTACCTGTACCGGCTGCATCGCGAGATCGAGATGCAGGGCGAACTCTACGACCGCGACCGCGACGTCGAGCAACTGCACTTCGGTGGCGGCACACCCACGTTCCTGACCTCGCTCGAGATCGAACGGCTGGTCGAGAAAATTGGGCAGCACTTCAAGCTGTCGTCGGACGAAGGCCGCGAGTATTCGATCGAGCTCGACCCGCGCACGATCACGACCGACACGCTGCGCGACCTGTATCGCATCGGCTTCAATCGCTGCAGCCTCGGCATCCAGGACTTCGACCCGGCCGTGCAGGAAGCAGTGAACCGCGTCCAGTC
This sequence comes from Steroidobacteraceae bacterium, assembly GCA_049687035.1. Lineage (GTDB taxonomy): Bacteria > Pseudomonadota > Gammaproteobacteria > Steroidobacterales > Steroidobacteraceae > RPQJ01. Next base: position 13,133 of record JBAVIQ010000530.1, on the reverse strand, counting down.
CGTGCCCGACACGCTGCGCCTGATCCGCGAAGCGCGCGAATTCGGTTTCAATTCCGTCAGCGTCGACCTGATCTACGGCCTGCCGAAACAGTCGGTGCAGGGCTTTGCGAAAACACTCGACACGGTGCTCTCGGCCCGGCCAAACCGTTTCGCCGTCTATGCCTACGCGCACCTGCCGCAGATGTTCAAGCCGCAGAAGCAGATCAAGATCGAGGATCTCGCCACACCCGAGACACGGCTGCAACTGCTCGAACTGACGATCGACAAGCTCTCGGCCGCGGGCTACATCTACATCGGCATGGATCACTTCGCGCTGCCCGACGATGAACTCGTGGCTGCGCAGGAGTCCGGCACGATGTACCGGAACTTCCAGGGCTATTCGACGCGCGGCTACTGCGACCTGGTTGGCCTCGGCGTCAGTTCGATCGGCAAGGTCGGCGACCACTACATCCAGAACCTGAAGACGCTGCCGGAGTATTACGGCGCGATCGATCGCGGTGAACTGCCCGTGCATCGCGGCTACACGATGACTGGGGACGACGTCATTCGTCGCGACGTGATCCAGCAGATCATGTGCTACGGCGTGCTCGACTACGACGCCACGGCGAAGCGCCACGACATCGACTTCCGCCAGTACTTCGCGAGCGAACTTGCGGCGCTCGAACCGATGGTGGCCGACGGCCTCGCGGAATTCGCGGAACCGGGCCTGCGGGTGCTGCCGGCGGGCCGGCTGCTGCTGCGTCATCTCGCGATGGCGTTCGATGCCTACCTGCCGTCGGTGCAGGCGTCGGGACAGCGGTTCTCGAAGGCAATCTGACCGCGGCGGCGCACGGTCGCCTAGCGTTGCCGTTGTCCACGCCCATGCCGCAGGGCATGATCGGCGCCGTCGAACACAGCAGGCAGCCGGAACATGCGAAAGAAGAAGTCCGGCCGGCGGGGTACCGCAGGCTGCAACCGTGGATCGGTCGTTCGAGCGCGGGTAGCGCTCTTCGCCATCGTTGCCGCGCTGCTGATGGAACCGTCGCTAGCCTCGGACGAGCCGCAGGTGCCTGAGGCCTTCGAGCCATGCATCGCCTGTCATTCATACCAGAAGGACGAGGCCGCCCAGGAAGCACCGCCGCTGTGGGGTGTCGTCGGTCGCAGGATCGCGAGCGTCGACGGATTCGACTACTCGCCAGCGCTGCGGTCGCTGGCAGGCGTGTGGGATCGTGCCAGGCTCGACCAGTTCCTGACGAACCCGAAAGCCATGGTGCCCGGGACCCAGATGAAGTTGGGGGGAATCCAGGACCGCGCCAGGCGCGCCGCGGTGCTTGACTACCTCGAGCAGCTCGCGCCAGAGCAGCAGGCCACACCCTCCGGCGAGTGACCTGCAGCTGACCTGATCCTGTCTTTCGGCTATCCCTTACGCCGCAAGCGCCGCGCTTGACCTCGGTCAAGGCGTCGCACCACTCCCACGCACACGATTGCGTCCAAGGAGCGGCCGTCCTGCCGCTGGGAGCTTGCAATGACAAACACGAATGGATTGTGGAAGGTGCTGGCGGCACTGATGGTGGTGTCCTTCAGCATCCTCCTGTACTTCGGGCACGAGATCTACATCTCGGCGCCACCGATTCCCGCAGCCGTAAAGACGACGACGGGCGAAACCCTGTTCACCAAAGAACAGTACGACATGGGCCGGCAGGTCTGGCAGAGCGTCGGCGGTCACGAGATGGGCTCCATCTGGGGCCACGGCAGCTACGTGGCGCCGGACTGGTCGGCCGACTGGCTGCACCGCGAAGCCACCGGGTTGCTGGACCTCTGGGCCACGCGTGATACGGGCAAGGCGTACGCCGACCTCGATTCGATGCAGCAGGCGAGCCTGCAGGCTCGTCTCGCGGCCGCGATTCGCACGAACACGTACGACCCGGCGACGGGCGTGATCACGGTCGACGCAGACCGCGCGCAGGTGATCCGGCAGGTAGCCGATTACTACGCGCGTCTGTTCGGTCCCGACATCGGGCTGAACACGCTGCGCGCGCAGTATGCGATCCAGCAGAATCCGATTCCGGACGTCGAGCAGCGCCAGGCGATGATGGCGTTCTTCTTCTGGACGTCGTGGTCCGCGTCGACCAACCGCCCTGACAGCAACATCAGCTACACGAGCAACTGGCCGTCGGAGCCGCTGGTAGGCAATGTGCCAACGACCTCGACCTATCTCTGGACGTTCATCAGCATCCTGGGACTGCTCGCCGGCGTCGGTGCGCTCACCTGGTACTACGTCGCAACGCACGGCCAGGAAGCCGCGCCGGTCGTTCCCGACCGGGACCCGTTGAGCGCGCTCAAGCCGACGCCATCGATGAAGGCCACGGCCAAGTACTTCTGGGTCGTCACCGCGCTGATCGTCGTGCAGATCGTGCTCGGCGGCATCACCGCGCACTTCGCGGTCGAGGGCCAAGGCTTCTACGGCATTCCGCTCGCCGAGTACCTGCCCTACTCCGTGACGCGCAGCTGGCATCTGCAACTCGCCGTGCTGTGGATCGCAACCGCCTGGCTCGCCACGGGCCTCTACATCGCGCCGGCGATCTCCGGCCACGAGCCGAAGTTCCAGCGGTTCGGGGTGAACTTCCTGTTCACCTGCCTGTTGATCATCGTGGTCGGCGCGCTCGGTGGCCAGTGGGCAGCCGTGATGCACAAAATGGGACTGGGACTGAATTTCTGGTTCGGCCACCAAGGTTACGAGTACACGGACATCGGCCGCTTCTGGCAGGCCTTCCTCTTCATCGGCCTGATGCTGTGGCTGCTGCTCGTTGGCCGCGCGTTGTGGCCCGCGCTCAAAGCGCGTGACGACAGCCGCTCGATCACGATGCTGCTCTTCCTCTCGACGATCGCGATCGGCTTGTTCTACGGCGCGGGCCTCATGTGGGGCCGCAACACGCACCTGGCCATGGTCGAGTACTGGCGCTGGTGGGTGGTGCACCTTTGGGTCGAAGGCTTCTTCGAAGTGTTCGCCACCGCGGTCATCGCCTTCCTGTTCACCAAGCTCGGCCTGGTGCGACCAAAGACGGCGACCAATGCCGTCCTGTTCGCCACGATCGTGTTCCTGACCGGCGGCGTGCTCGGCACGTTCCACCACCTCTACTGGACCGGCACGCCCACGGCCGTGCTCGCGGTCGGCTCGATCTTCTCGGCACTCGAAGTGGTGCCGCTGGTACTGGTCGGGTTCGAGGCGTACGAGAACTACAAGCACAGCTACGCGACACCGTGGGTAGCCGCGTATCGCTGGCCGATTCTGTTCTTCGTGGCCGTGGCGTTCTGGAACCTGGTGGGCGCGGGCCTGTTCGGCTTCCTGATCAATCCGCCGCTCGCGCTGTACTACATGCAGGGCCTCAACACGACGCCGCTGCATGGCCACACCGCACTCTTCGGCGTGTACGGCATGCTGGGCATCGGACTGATGCTGTTCTGCCTGCGGGGCTTGAGCCGCACGGCGTACTGGGACGAGAATCTGCTTGCGAAGTCGTTCTGGGCGCTGAACATCGGCCTTGCGCTGATGGCACTGCTCTCGCTGCTGCCGATGGGCCTGTTGCAGGTGCACGCGGCGATATCGCACGGCTTCTGGTACGCGCGCTCCGCCGAGTTCCTGCAGCAGCCGCTGCTGCAGACCATCGTCTGGCTGCGCATGCCGGGTGACGTGATCTTCGCGGCGGGTGCGCTGATGCTCGCGTTCTTCGTCTTCCGCCTGTTCGTCGGCAAGGCGAAGGAAGGTGCCGTAGTGCCGGTCCAGGCCGAACAGCCGGTCGGTCTGCGGGGTTAAGCTTCGTCCCCCTGGGAGCGGCGGGCGTCCACACGGGCGCCCGCCGTTCTCGTTTGCACTGCGGGTGAGTGCCACAATCCATGACCCCGATGCCTGAATCGAACGTCCCTGCGCCGGGCAGCATCGCGCTGCTGGCAGCGCCGCACCGGACGCTCTTTTTCGCCGGACTGCTGAGCCTGCTGGCTGCGAGCGTATGGTGGGCCCTGCACATTGTCGCGCGCTACGCCGGCGCCCCGCTCTTCGCGCTGGTGCTGCAGCCCGCTCCGCTCTGGGCCCACGCCTGGCTCATGCTGTTCGCCGTGTTGCCGACGATGTTCTTCGGCTTCCTGTTCACCGTGTTTCCGCGCTGGATGAACGGTCCACCGATCACGCGGACCGAGTACGTGACGACCGCGGCGCTGCTCGCGACAGGAACGCTGCTGTGGCTCGCAGGCACGTTCGCCGGGCCGCCGCTGCTGCTGGCGGGCTGCATGGCAACAGGCGCGGGCCTGTTGTTCGGCATGACGGCCCTCTTCCGCGTGCTGATCTCCGCGCCGCAGAACGTGCCGCACGCGGTGGTCGTCCTGACTGCGCTCTGCGTCCAACTCGTGGCCCTCGCCGGATTTGCCTACGGCGTCGGCACGCATAACGACTTCGCGCTGCACTTCGCGGTGCGAACGTCGCTGTGGGGCGGTCTGCTGCCCGTCTTCTTCGCGGTCAGTCACCGCATGATCCCGTTCTTCTCGCAGAGCGCCGTCGAGGATTACGTGCCGTGGCGCCCAACGTGGATGCTCGTCGCCGTGGTTGCGCTCTGTTACGCGCGACTGCTGCTCGGAACCACCGGCATGCTCAGCTTGTTGCCGTGGGCAGACGCCGCACTCGTGCTGCTGACGCTCACCTGCGCCGTGCGCTGGACCTCGTTGCGCGCACGCGGCAACCCGCTGCTCTGGACGCTCTACGCGGGTTTCGCGTGGTTGCCCGTTGCGGCGCTGCTGCAACTGGCCCGCGACGGTGCGTTCGTCCTGACCGGCGAGTGGGCGCTCGGTCGCGCACCGGTCCATGCGCTCGGCATGGGCTTCTTCGGCGGCATGCTGGTGGCGATGGTCACGCGTGTGACGATGGGACACTCCGGGCGGCCCCTGCGCATGGATCGCATCACGCTTGCCTGCTTCATCATGCTGCAGCTGGGCGCGGCCAGCCGCGTGCTGAGCGAAATCGTGCAGGCACCGGCGGTCGTGCAGTGGTTCCTGCTGGCCAGCGTCGCCTTGTGGTTGGGCGCCGTCGCCGTCTGGGTGGGTCGCGTCGGCGGCATCTACCTTGCGCCACGCATCGACGGCAAGCCGGGCTGATGGCCGGGTACTACCTCACGCTGCGCCATGCGCACATCGGGTTCGCGATCCTCTCCGTGAGCCTCTTCACCCTGCGCGGCTGCCTGATGCTGGCGCAGTCACCGCACGTGAACTCGACCTGGCTCAGGTACCCGTCGTATTTCATCGACACGCTGCTCCTGACCTTCGCACTGATGCTGATGTCGGTGATCCACCAGTACCCGTTCGGCAACGGCTGGCTGACGATGAAAGTCGCGCTGCTCGTGGTGTACGTCGTGCTCGGCAGCATTGCGCTCAAGCGGGGTCGGACCAGGCGAATCCGGATCGCTGCATTGGTCGCGGCCTGGCTGACGGTCGGGTTCCTGGTCACCGTGGCCCGTGCACACCATCCCTTGGGGCTCTTCCTCGGCCTTGCCGCCTGACCGGAGCCGGATGCCGCAGGACGAGGTCGCTGTCGACCGCACATCCCGGCATCATGCACGCCGGTGACTCCCGACAGCGCCTCCGGCCGCTGCCCACTGGCGGACAAGAAATGACCCTGAACGACACGACTGCTCTTGCAGGCATCCGCGCGCACCACCTGTTTGCGGGGCTGTCCCCGCCGCAATTGCAGCGCCTGCTGGCGACGGCGAGCATCGAAGAGGCCGATGCGGGACAACTCCTGTTCGACCGCGGGCAGCCGGCCATGCATTTCTACGTCGTCGTCGAGGGCCAGGTGAACCTGGTCCTGTATTCCAAGGCGGGCGAGGAGAAGATCGTGGACATCCTCGGGCCCGGCCAGAGTTGCGCCGAGGCGGTCATGTTCATGGCGGGCCAGGTCTATCCGGTCTCTGCCATGGCGGCATCGCGGGCGCGGATCGCGCGGTTTTCGAACGTCGACTACCTCGCGATGCTGCGCGAAAGCCCGGAGACCTGCCTGCGCATGCTCGGGCACCTGAGCCAGCGCCTGCACATGCGTATCCGCGAAATCGAGTACCTGACGCTGGAAAGCGCCACCCACCGGCTGGTGCGCTTGATGGAGAGCCGGTTACCCGCGGACACGGACGGCCCGGCCGAGATCCAGCTGCAGGAATCGCGGCAGGAGATCGCGTCGCGCCTGTCGATGAAACCTGAGACTCTGTCCCGGATCCTGCGCACTTTGTCCGACAGCGGCACGATCTCCGTCCACGGTCGCACCCTGCAGGTACCGAGCCGGCACAAGCTGCTGGCGATCCTCGACACCGCAGTCTGATTCTCCCCGCCGGATCGGCTTGACCCGGATCAAGGCACTTCCGTCAGCCTGGCCCTAGAGTCCGGATCAGCAAGTGACCCGGCAATTCCCTGCATGGGCAGGGACGAGGATAAAGTGATGTTCAACGCGAATCGCACCCCTGCCGCGCGGGCAGCGTGGTGGCTAACCATCCCGATCAGCGCATCACTGGGCGCCGGCGCTCTGGCGCAGCAACCGTCCACCAGCGGCAGCTCGCCCCAGGTGCACCAGGCCGAGGTCGCGGCCGGGGCGGCCGCCACCCCCGCGCAGGTCCACTCAGGCGAAAAGGTCTACCAGACCGTCTGCCTCGCCTGTCACCAAGCCGACGGCAAGGGCCTCCCGGGGGCATTCCCGCCGCTCGCCGGATCGGATTACCTGGTCGGTCACAAGGAACGCGCAGTCGGCGTCGTGGTCAACGGCCTGCAGGGCGAGGTCGTCGTCAACGGCACCAAGTTCAATTCCGTGATGCCGGCGATGGTGCAGCTGTCGGACCAGGAAATCGCGGATGCGTTGACCTATGCGCTCAACTCCTGGGGCAACAACGGCGGCGCCGTCTCGGCTTCGATGGTTGCCGCGGAACGTGCCCGCGCCGCTGCGACACCGAAGAAGGCCGATTCACCGACGCAGCATCCGACGACCACAGCCGAGCTTAAGTACCAGGGCGCGCCCTCGCCTGCAGGTGCTGCGGGCGTCAAGATCCTCGTAACTCCAGGCGCGCCGGACATGACGGAGCCCGAGTTCAAGCACGCCCAGGAAATCTACTTCCAGCGCTGCGCTGGCTGCCACGGCGTGCTGCGCAAAGGCGCGACCGGCAAGCCGCTGACGCCCGACATCACGCAGAAGAAAGGCACCGAGTACCTCAAGGTCTTCATCAACCAGGGCTCGCCGGCCGGCATGCCGAGCTGGGGCAAGAGCGGTGAGTTGTCGCAGGAAGACGTGGACATCATGGCCCGCTTCGTCCAGCACGAGCCGCCGCAGCCGCCGGAGTTCGGCATGCCCGAGATCAAGGCGACGTGGAAAGTGCTGATCCCGGTGGACGCACGCCCGACGACCAAGCAGAACAAGTTCAACATCGACAACATCTTCGCGGTCACGCTGCGTGATGCCGGCCAGGTGGCGCTCGTCGACGGCGACACCAAGCAGATCATCAACGTCATCAAGACCGGCTATGCAGTGCACATCTCGCGCCTGTCCAACTCGGGGCGCTACGTCTACACCATCGGTCGGGACGGCAGGATCGACCTGATCGACCTGTTCATGCCCATGCCCGACCGTGTCGCCGAGATCAAGGTCGGGCTCGAAGCGCGCTCCGTCGAAACGTCCAAGTACAAGGGCTACGAGGACAAGTACGCGATCGCCGGCTCCTACTGGCCGCCGCAGTACACGATCATGGACGGCGCGACGCTCGAGCCGCTCAAGGTCGTCTCGACCCGCGGCATGACCGTGGACACGCAGGAGTTCCATCCGGAACCCCGCGTGGCTGCCATCGTGGCCTCGCACGAGCACCCGGAGTTCATCGTCAACGTCAAGGAAACCGGGCAGATCCTGCTGGTCAACTACGAGGATATCAACAACCTCAGGACGACGACGATCGGCGCCGCCCGCTTCCTGCACGACGGCGGCTGGGACGTCACCAAGCGCTACTTCCTCACCGCTGCCAACCAGTCGAACAAGATCGCGGTGGTCGACTCGAAGGAGCAGAAGCTCACCGCACTCATCGACGTGGACAAGATCCCGCACCCCGGCCGCGGCGCGAACTTCGTCGACCCGAAGTACGGGCCGGTCTGGACGACCAGCGCGCTCGGCAACGAGAAGATCACGCTCATCGGCACCGATCCCGAGAAGCACAAGGCCAACGCCTGGAAAGTCGTGCGCGTGCTGAAGGGCCAGGGTGGCGGCTCGCTGTTCGTGAAGACACACCCGAAGTCGAAACACCTCTACGTCGACACGCCGCTCAACCCGGATGCGAAGATCGCGCAGAGCGTGGCGGTGTTCGACATCGACAACCTTGACGCGGCGTTCACGGTGCTGCCGATCGCCGAGTGGGCGAACCTCGGCGAAGGCCCTAAACGCGTCGTGCAGCCGGAGTTCAACGCGGCGGGCGACGAAGTCTGGTTCTCCGTCTGGAACGGCAAGGATCAGAAGTCGGCGCTGGTCGTCGTCGACGACAAGACGCTGCAGCTCAAGGCGGTCATCGACGACCCGCGCATCGTGACGCCGACCGGCAAGTTCAACGTGCACAACACGGTCGACGACGTGTACTGACCTGAAGCAGGCTCCCACGCGCAGCGATGCGCGATCCTGGGCCCCGCCTCGCTGAGGCGGGGCCCATTCTTTGGCGCACGCCTCAGGGCAATGCAACGCCTCTGGACGCAACCAGCACCCGATACCAGTCAGCGCGGGTCCAGCTGACTTTGCAGGCGTCCGCGGCCTCGCGGATGCGACTCGCCTGCTGGCTGCCGACGATCGGGACGATGCCGGCAGGGTGCGCCATGATCCACGCATAAGTTGCGGCAGTGCGCGAGACACCGCAGCGCTGCGCCTGTGCGTCGAGTTCGGCACAGACACGCTGCGCACGCTCATCGTCGCCCGGTGCACCGAGGCGGCCACCTGCCAGCGGTGACCATGCGAGCACCGAGATCCGGCGCTGCATGGCAAGGTCGAGCGTGCCGTCCGCGAGCGGCTCGATCACGAGCGGAGAGAACTCGGGCTGGATGCTGGCCAGCGGAATGTGCAGATGCGCAATGAGCGCAGCCGTCTGCGCCGGTGTGTGGTTGGAAACACCGACTGCCCGGGCCTTGCCGCTTGCGACCAGCGTCTCGAGGGTTCTGGCCACCTCCGCCGGATGAGCCAGCACGTCGGGACGGTGCACCTGAAACAGATCGAGGTGGTCGGTACCGAGCCGACGCAGCGATGCTTCGCAGGCCGCGACCAGATAGTCGGCGCTGGAGTCATACGGCACGCCGGGGATGATGCCGCCCTTGCTCGCGAGCACCATCTTCCGGCGCAAGCCCGGATCCGCAGCAAACAATCGGCCGAGCAGCACTTCCGCGTCGCCGAACCCATCGCGACCATTGAAGCCATAGATGTCCGCGGTATCGAACAGGTTGATGCCCGCTTCGAAGGCCGCATCGACGAGCGCGCGCGCATGGGCCAGGTCGTCACCCTGGAAACGCCACATGCCCCAGGCCAGACGCGACACGCGCAGGTCGGTTGCGCCGAGCGCCAGCAGGCTACTTCGCATACGTGGCCAGCAGGTAGTCGCGAATCGCATCCGACTCGAACAGCTCGGTGCCCGTGTTGGGATCGACCAGGTACGGCACCTGCACCTTGCCCGCGCGCTGCAGCAGTTCGACCCGGTTCCGACCTGCCACCGGCAGCGCCGGAAAGAGCGTTGCCCGCAGGATCGGCGGGCCCAGGTCCTGCCACCGGGCCTTGCCCGTACTGCGCAGCAGATAGGGAAGCTCGAGTTCACAGAGCAGTTCACGCACTCGCCGCGAATAGGGGCTGGACTCGAAGCTGAACAATTCCAGCGGGCGCTGCGGCGCTTTCGACGGTCGGGACTGGGCACCAGCCCGCACGCGCGGCATTCCGGCCACGACCGATGAGGTGACGTCGAACGGGCGCAACAGACGCGAGGGTGCCGCGCGCCCGCCGTAACGTCGGTACAGGTAGTCAATGATCGCGTCGGACTCGTACATCGACTCGCCGGTGTTGGGATCCACCAGGAACGGAAATTGTTGCTTGCCGCCCAGCTCCGCGACTTTCGGCCGGAACCGCTTGCCACCATGGGGTGCCGGGTAGATCAGCGCGTCGAGATCGAGTTCGGTCAGCGCCTCGCGCACCAGGCGGCAGTACGGGCAAGCCTCGAACTCATAGAGCTTGAGATGCTTCGCCGGTTGTTGCGCGGACCCGCGGGCATTGGTGCCACGCCACAAGCGCAGGGTCGAGGTCAGGGACGAATTCAGGACGTCGAACGTGTTACTCATACGCGTATTTAATCACGCCCGATCGACGGATGGCCGGGCCGGCCGCTGACTCCGAGCCGCAACGTTGCTGTTCCGTCATCAAGGCGCTGGCCTTGCCAAGGCCACCACCATATTCTTGGGGAAGGGATGGGGGAACATCGTTGGACGAATCCACTCAGTACAGGGCCTTCATCAGCTACAGCCATCGCGACGCACGCTGGGGCGAGTGGATTCATCGCCGGCTCGAGACCTACCGGCTGCCCAGCGCGATCGTCGGACGCGCGACTCCTTTCGGGCCGGTTCCCGATCGCCTCCAACCGATCTTCCGCGATCGCGATGAACTCGGCACAGCCACGGACCTGTCCGCGGAGATCACGGCCGCCCTGCAGCAGTCGCTGTTTCTGGTGGTGATCTGCTCGCCCGCCGCTGCCGCCTCCCGCTGGGTGAACCAGGAGATCAAATCCTTCAAGCGCCTGCACGGCGATGATCGCGTGCGTGCGATCCTCGTCGAGGGCGAGCCGTTCTCGAACGATCCGGCGACGGAGTGCTTTCCCGAGGCGCTGCGTTTTCGCACCGGCGCGGACGGGGAATTGTCCGGCCTGCGTGCCGAACCCATTGCTGCAGACCTGCGGCCCGGCGGCGACGGTAAGCGGTTCGCCATCTCCAAGCTCGTCGCCGGCCTCACCGGCGCGCGACTCGACGAACTCGTCCAACGCGAGCATCACCGTCGCTCACGCAAGCTGCGCGCGCTCGCCGCAGGCCTCGGGGCGCTCGTCCTGCTATTCGCAGGCCTCGCGGTCGAAGCCGTACGCCAGCGAAACGCCGCCCGCCTCGCACAAAACGAGGCCGAAGCAGCGCGCAAGGATGCCGAGGGGCTCGTCGAGTTCATGTTGACCGACCTGCGCACACGGCTCAACGCGGTCGGGCGACTCGACGTGCTCGACAGCGTCGGCAAGCGCGCCCTCGCCTATTACGACGTGCGCGACCTCGGGCAGGCCGACCCTGATGCTCTCGGCCGAAGAGCAAGGGCGCAGCTTCTCGTCGGCGAGATCGACAACCTTCGCGGCGACCTCGATTCGGCACTGAACGCGTACCAGGCCGCGGCCGCCACGACCGAGGAACAACTGGCGCGCGATCCGAAGAATCCGCAGCGTGTTTTCGACCACGCGCAGTCCGTCTTCTGGGTCGGCTACATCGCCTGGCAGCGCGGGGACGCGGCGCAGGCGAAGACTAGATTCACCCAGTACCACGACTACGCGCAGCAGCTCCTGGCCATCGATCCGGACAAGGACGAATGGCAGATGGAACTCGATTACGCTTATAGCAACCTCGGTACTTTGGCGCTCGATCAGGGACAGGCCGACGAGGCTGAAGCCTTCTTTCGCAAGTCGCTCGCGGTCTCGTCCGGACTCGCCGGGAAAAACGCGGGCGATGTCGACAGACTGATCGCGCATGGCCAATCCTACGCATGGCTCGCGGATTCGCTGCATCGGCAAGCGAAAATGGCGGAGGCGCGCGCAGCCCGTCTCGCGGAGCTTGCCCTGTATGCCACTCTCGATGCCGGCAAGTCGGACAACGCGCAGATCAGGAATCGGCAGGCGACGGCGCTGTATCGACTGGCACAGATCGAGATCGCGGCCGGCGAACTGCAGCAAGCCGTTGCACGGGCCAGCGACGCCGTGCGCTCATTCGAGCAGCTGTCAGCGGGCGATCCCGACAACATGGAACAAGCCGACAGGACGTCGCTGGCGTATGCCGTGCTGGGCGAGGCGTATTTCCACGTTGGCAAGTCCGGGCAGGCACGCGCCACGCTCCTGCGGTCCATCGAGATCGCGCAGCGACTCGTGGCGCACGACGACAGTGTCGCGCAGTGGCGGGAACAGAACCTCGCCCTGCCGCAGCTCACGCTGGCACGGGTTCACGCTGCGACAGGCGACACCGCCGCGGCGCGAAGACTCTTTGCAACGGTCACGAACAGTCTTCGTGGATCGATTCGACGAGAACGTGCCGATCCGCGTACCACGCGCATTTATTGCGCTGCGCTCGCTGGTCAGGCGCGACTCTCGTCGCGCTCCGAGCCGCTCTGGTCGGAGATCGCTTCGACGCTGTCGCGGAAGGTCGGCCGACAAGGTCCGGACGGGCTGGTACTGCTGGCCGAGGCCGATGCGGCCCTCGGCCAGTTGGAGACTGCACGCGAAATAGCCGCGCAGCTCTCGGTGGCGGGCTATCGGCACCCGGATCTGTTGTCCGTGCTCGAGCGATACCCGACGCTCGGCAACTTCAAAGTCGCGGCAGCGCGGTGAAACGTTGCGATCGACGCGGGCCTTCAATTGCGCGAAGGAAGCGGTCGTGTAATCTTACGGCGCTCGCTTCCGGTCTTTGTGGAACCAAATTAGAACCAACTCACTCAGGGGTACATGTATGCAAATTCAACCGAAACAACTCGTGGCCGGAGCTGCCATTGCCCTCCTGCTGGCTGGCTGCTCGAAGCCTGCCGAGCAGGCGGCCGTCGAGACGGCACCGCCTGCCGCCGCGCCTGAAGCAGTTACGCCGATGGTCGCAGCCGCAACCGACCCGAACCAGATCGGCACGGCCAGCATCGCCGTCGGCTGGCAGAACAACGCGCTGGTTTTCGCCAGCGCCGGCGAAGGCTTCTGCGTGAAGGGCGGCGGCTGCCAGTCCGGCGTCGTCTTGAATACCGGCAACGTAGACCTCTCGTCTTTTCCGCCCGGCGACGTGCTGATCACCGTCGCGCTTAATGACGACGCCTTCAATGCCGGCTATCGCTTCCCCACCGACGGCTACCAGGCAGTGGC
>JBAVIQ010000529.1:0-6424 GCA_049687035.1 Steroidobacteraceae bacterium | reverse complement strand
GGAAGGAAGAGGATGGAATCACGGGCAACGCGAGTCTACGACATGCAGGGCTTTGCTAGTCTCGGGGCAGGCGCCGTGCAGGCGGCGGACGCCACATCGCGCGCTCTCGGGGAGGATCGACTGGACGCAGCGCAGGTACGCGAGCTTGACCGGTTCCTGGCCGGGGTCGAGCGACGCGCTTTCCGGATCGCCCAGTGCGCACTCCGCGACCCCGACGATGCGCACGACGTCGTCCAGGTCGCGATGCTGCGCCTGGCGCAGAGCTATGCGTCGCGATCCGTCGAGGAATGGCAGCCGCTGTTCTATCGGATCCTCTACAACGGTATCCGTGACCTGCAGCGGCGCCACGGGGTGCGGCGACGGTTTTTCGGCCTGCTGTCCGGCACGACGCGCAACGACGAAGAGGGCGGCGAGGATCCGTTCGAGCAGGTGCCGGATTCCGCCCCCGAGCCGTGGCAGCAGCTCGCCGCGGACGAAGCGATGCGGCACCTGGACCACGCCCTGCGCCGGTTGCCGGCGCGACAATTCGAGGCGTTCTCGCTGCGCTGCCTGGAGGGTCTCGACGTGGCGGCGACTGCCGCCGCGATGGACTGCAGCGAAGGCAGCGTGAAGACACATTATTTCCGCGCGTTGCAGGCGCTGCGCGCCGAACTTGCCGAGGTACGGACATGAGAGAGCAACCCGACGACCGTCACGATGCCGAGCTGGAGCGGCATGCACGGAATGCGTTCCAGGCCAGCGTCGACGAACTCGATGCGGCCACGCTCTCGCGTCTGCGCCAGTCGCGGCAACAGGCAATCGCCGTGGCCGCGGGACGCAACCGCAGCGGATGGCGATGGACGGTCTGGGCTCCCGTCGGTGCACTTGCTGCCGGCGTGCTGGCCGCGGCGCTGCTGTTGAATGTGCCGTCGGAGACGGGTGCGCCCGTGCAGGTGGCTGCGACTGCGACGAGCGCCGACGCGCAGCAGGATCCGCTCGAACTGCTGGCGGCGGGCGAGGACCTCGATCTCGCCACCGAGGCGGATCTCGAGTTCTACGCCTGGGTCGAGCTCGAAACCGCTGGCGATGACGATGGGGTGGGCTGACATGCGGAAACGCCGTCGCAGTCGCGCGCAATCGAAGCAGGCCCTGCTGCTCGCAGCGATGACCGCAGGCGGTGCGGCGATCGCTGCGGACGTACCGCCTTTGCCCGCAGGCTTCCTCGAATACCTCGGCAGCTGGGAAGCGGACGACGCCGACTGGGTGGTGGCGAACGCTGCCACCGTCGTACCCCCGCCCGCTGCAAGCAGTGCGGCCTCGAAGCTGCCGAACCCGACGACGATCGAAAAGCGCGGTGCCGTGCAAGCGCCCGCGACGACGGAGCGCAAGCCATGAACATCACGAACTCCCGAACCATTACCGCGCTGCTCATGTCCGCGTGCCTGCTGTACCTGGCGCCGGTCGTCAGCCATGCGGCGAATGCGGCGACCGCAACGTCTGCCAGGAATGCAACGCCAGCGGCCGGTGTGCCCTGGTCGCAACTCGCCCCGGAACAGCAGCGTGTGCTCGCGCCGTATCGCGAGCGCTGGAATAAGTTGCCGCCGGAGCAGCAGCAGGCCATCGCGCGGGGCGCCGAACGCTGGCAGCAGATGACGCCAGCACAACAGCAGCAGGCGCAACAGCGGTTCCAGCAGTGGCAGAGCCTGCCGCCGGCGGAGCGGCAGAAGGTGCGCCAGCGTTACCAGCAGTTCCGCGAACTGCCACCGGAAGACCAGCAGCGACTGCGCGAGGGGTTCCACAAGTACCAGTCGTTGCCGCCTGAACAGCGTGAGCAGCTGCGCGAGCGCTGGCAGGACATGACGCCCGAGCAACGGCAGAAGATGAAGGAGCGCTGGAAGGACGCGACGCCGGAACAACGCGAGAAGATGCGCAAGCACATGAAGGAAAAGCAGAAGCGCGGCGCGACCTGAGCGCGGCGCTCTTCTTCGATCACAGCGGAGCGAGGCTACGATGGCGCTGCTTTCGCCGTCGAGGGCCGTGACTTGCTGCGGACACCGTGTCGAACGCCGCAGCTCGAGCGCAGGTGCGAAGCGGTACGGCTGTCTTGTCGCTGCTTCGCTGCCACCATCGCTTCGCGCCCGCTCGAGCAAGGGTCGCCGTGAATCGTGCGGGTCCTCCGCGCGATTCACGAAGCGCGTGAGACCCCGGGTGACCGCAGCAAGTCACCGCCCTCGACGGCGAACCCGCAGACACGCGCGACTCGCTCCGCTCCGAGTGATCGGCCGATATCTCCCGGTTGCGCCGGGAAACGACCTCAGCTCTTGAGCGCGACCAGCACTTCGTCGAGCATCTTCTTCGCGTCGCCGAACAGCATCCGGTTGTTCTCCTTGTAGAACAGCGGATTGTCGACGCCGGCGTAGCCCGACGCCATCGAGCGCTTCATCACGATCGACGTCTTCGCCTTCCAGACCTGCAGCACCGGCATGCCCGCGATCGGACTCGTCGGATCTTCTTCAGCCGCCGGGTTCACGATGTCGTTGGCGCCAATGACCATCGAGACGTCGGTGCTCGGGAAGTCGTCGTTGAGTTCGTCCATCTCCATGACGATGTCGTAAGGCACCTTCGCCTCGGCCAGCAGCACGTTCATGTGACCTGGCATGCGCCCTGCGACCGGGTGAATGCCGAAGCGCACGTTGACGCCTTTCTCGCGCAGGAACTTCGTGATCTCGTAGACCGTGTGCTGCGCCTGTGCAACCGCCATGCCGTAGCCCGGCACGATGATCACGCTCTTCGAATTGCGCAGCAGCTCTGCCGTTTCGACCGCGCTGATGGCCGTCACTTCGCCCGCTGGCTCAGCACCCGCGCCCGCGGCGGCCGGCGCCGTGCCGCCGCCCGTGCCGAAGCCGCCGGCAATGACGCTGAGGAAGTTGCGGTTCATCGCGCGGCACATGATGTACGACAGGATCGCACCCGACGAACCGACGAGCGCGCCGGTCACGATCAGCAGGTCGTTCGCGAGCATGAACCCCGTCGCGGCCGCGGCCCAGCCCGAGTAGCTGTTGAGCATCGAGACCACGACCGGCATGTCGGCGCCGCCGATCGCCATCACCATGTGGATGCCGAAGAGCAGTGCAATCACCGTCATCACGACGAGCGGCATCATTCCCGCGTTGATGTCGTGCGCGTTCAGGAACTGGAAGCCGAAGAAGATCACGCCGAGCAGGCCGGCGAGATTCAGCCAGTGGCGTCCCGGCAGCAGCATCGGCTTGCCGCCGATCTTGCCGTTCAGCTTGCCGAACGCGATCAACGAGCCCGAGAACGTCACGGCGCCGATGAGGATGCCGATGTAGATCTCGACTTCGTGGATTGCTTTCTCGGAGCCTTCGAAGGCGATCGACGTGTCGACGTAGCTCGCATAGCCGACGAGGCACGCCGCGAGGCCGACGAGGCTGTGCATCAGCGCGACCAGCTCCGGCATCTGCGTCATCTGCACCTTCTTGGCCGCGTACAAGCCGATCGATCCGCCCACGACCAGCGCGCCGACGATGTACGGGATGCCGCCGAGCGTGACGCGTGGGCCGAACACCGTCGCGAGCACGGCGATTGCCATGCCGACGATGCCGTACAGGTTGCCGCGCCGCGAGGACTCGGGGTTGGAGAGGCCGCCCAGGCTCAGGATGAACAGGATGATGGCGGCGATGTAGGCCATCGTTGCGATATTTGCGGTCATGCTTGCGACCCCTTACTTGCGGAACATCGCAAGCATGCGACGCGTGACGGCGAAGCCGCCGAACATGTTGACGGCGGTGAGCGTCAGCGCAACGACCGCGAGACCGAGGATCAGCGTGTCGGGCCGCCCCTCCGTCCCTGCAAGGAGCGGCGGCGCCACCTGCACCAGTGCACCGATCGCGATGATGCTCGAGATGGCGTTCGTCACGCTCATGAGCGGCGTGTGCAACGCAGGCGTGACGTTCCACACCACCATGTAGCCGATGAAGCAGGCCAGGATGAACACGGTGAAGTGCGCGAGGAACGAAGCCGGTGCGAACGCCCCGACCAGCCAGAACAGCAGAGCGCCCGCGCCGAAGATGATTGCGAGGCTCCTGGCTGACGCGGGTTCACTCGCGCCATGACCATGGCCGGACTTCTTCGCGGGCGTGGCCGACGTTGCAGCCGGCTTGGCCCGCGCCGGCGCGGCCGGCAACTTGGGCGGCGGTGGCGGCCAGGTGATGCTGCCCTCCTTGATGACGGTAAGGCCGCGAATGGCGTCGTCGTCCATGTTGACGTTGAGGACGCCGTCCTTGGTCTTGCACAGCTCCTCGGTCACGCGCAGCAGGTTGGTCGAGTACAGGGTCGAGGCCTGCTTGGCCAGGCGGCTGACCAGATCGGTGTAGCCGATGATGGTGACACCGTGCCGGACCACGGCCTCGCCAGGAACGGTGAGTTCGCAGTTGCCGCCCTGCTCGCCCGCCATGTCGACGATGACGCTGCCTGGCTTCATGCTCTTCACCATCTCGGCGGTGATGAGCTTCGGTGCGGGTTTGCCCGGAATCAGGGCGGTGGTGATGATGATGTCCGCGTCCTTGGCCTGCTTGGCGTACATCTCGCGCTGGGCCTGCTGGAAGCCTTCGCTCATCACCTTGGCGTAGCCGCCGCCGCCGGAGCCTTCTTCCTCGTAATCGACCTTGACGAATTCGCCGCCCAGCGACACGACCTGGTCGGCCACCTCGGCGCGCGTGTCGTTGGCACGCACGATGGCGCCCAGGTTGGCGGCCGTGCCGATCGCCGCCAGACCGGCGACGCCGGCACCGGCGACGAAGACCTTGGCCGGCGGAATCTTGCCGGCAGCGGTGACCTGGCCGTTGAAGAACCGGCCGAAGGCGTTGGCAGCCTCGATCACGGCGCGGTAACCGCTGATGCTGGCCATGGAGGTGAGCGCGTCCATCTTCTGGGCGCGGGAGAGCTGGCGCGGCAAGGAGTCGATGGCCAGCACGGTGAGCTTGCGTTCGGCCAGCTGCTGCATGAGCTGCGGGTTCTGTGCCGGCCAGACGAAGCTCACCAGCGTGCTGCCTGGCTTCATCAGGGCGATTTCGTCGGCAGACGGCGCGCGCACCTTGAAGAGGATGTCCGAACCGCCCATGAGCTCTGCGGCGCTGCTGGCGATCTGGGCGCCTGCGGCCTGGTAGGACTCGTCGCTGAAGTTGGCGGCTGCCCCGGCGCCGCTTTCGACGCGGACGGCGAAACCAAGCTTGATCAGCTTCTCGACCACTTCCGGGACGGCGGCAACACGTTTCTCGCCGGCGTAGATTTCGCGCGGCACTCCGATCGTTAGCGACATGGGTTCTGGCATCCTCCCCGTAACCCGGACGCGGCTAAGCCGCTGCCGTGAAAGGGATATTCTGGGTAATCAAGACTGCAAGAGAGCCATGGATTATTGCACAGCAGTGCCGTATCTTCACGGCATGCACGCGCTTTCGCAGTACGCACTTTCGCAGGAAGTCCTGCGGACGGACGTCTCGGGAATGCCCCTGGAGTGGATCGACTACCGGGATGCGGTCCGGTTGCACTTCATGGGACAGGTCGCCTATGCGTTCGGCCAGACCCTCTTCTCGCTGCGGGGTGGCGTGAGTGCGCGCACCGGTGAGCGCACTATTGTCAAGGTGAGTTCGATCGTTGCGACGATCGGCCACCGCCACAATCCCGGCAACCGGCATCAGGGCTACGTGCCGCCGCTGAACAACGAAACCCTGTTCCGCCGCGATGCCTACCTCTGCCTGTACTGCGCGCAGCGCTTCCCCACAGGCCAGCTCTCGCGCGACCACGTCACGCCGATTTCGCGGGGCGGACAGGACACCTGGAACAACGTTGTCACGGCTTGCCGGCGCTGCAACAACCTCAAGGCGTGGCGGACCCCAGAGCAGGCCAAGCTGCAGCTGATCGCTGTGCCGTTCACGCCCAGCTACGCGGAGTACATCTACCTGAAGGGCCGGCGCGTGCTCGCCGACCAGATGGAATACCTGCTGGCGCACTTTCCGCGATCGAGTCCGTTACACGCCCGGTTGCGACAGGGTGCGGCGGCACGGAGCTAGTCGGGCGCGATCGCGCAAGTGTGCGATCGCGAAGACAGACAGGTGCTGGTTGCAAGCAGCCGATCCGGGACCTTCCCCCGAGCTTGGAAAGGCAGACACGCGCTCGGGGAAAGGTCCCGGATCAGCTGCTCGCGATACGGCCCACGCAGCGTTGCGAGCTTCGGAACGCAGTCTCGAGCCGCGGCACTTTGATCACCGGCTACGAGCACGGTACTGGACGACTGGTCGCTCCGATCGACCCTTGGCAGGCTGCATGCGCCGTGCGGATTCTCGGGCCTTGGCGAGAATCCGCTCAGGCGCGGCCGTTCAGGCGCTCGTTCCGGGACTGATCCGGGCGAGCGTGTCTGCCTTTCCGC
>JBAVIQ010000528.1:0-5407 GCA_049687035.1 Steroidobacteraceae bacterium | reverse complement strand
GGGTACGACGGATCGATGACGTGCGCGGCTTCCTGGGCGAAGCCCGTGAGGACGCCGTCCCCGCCCGTCGGGAACAGGCCGCCGCCGAAACCGCCCGCCACGCCACAGAAGGCCGCCGCGAGCCCCGCGACGGGATGCCTTCCCGCTGCGAGGTACAGCGCCGCGGCGAGCGGCGGCAGGATCACGTAACCCGCGTCGCTCGCGACCGAGCTGTTCGCGCCCAGCAACACGATCACGGGTGTGAGCAGGCGCGCGGGCGTCACGAACGCGAGCTGCCGCATCAGCGCCGAGAAGAGGCCGAACTTCTCGGCGAGCCCGATGCCGAGCATAGACACGAACACGAGCGGCAGCGCCGGCATCGTCGCGAAGTTGCGCAGCATTGAGGAGAACATGAAGTAGAGCCCGTCGGCGGTGAGGAGGCTCCTGGGCTCGATCGACGCGCCGGCCGCGACCAGCGAGACACTCACGCCCTCGGGCCCGGTCACGGCGACCGGCTTGAGCGGCTGGACGCTCCACCCCACCGCGGCACCGATCGCAGAACCGAGCACCACGAAGAAGGCGAGCCAGCAGAACAGGATCGGCGGCTCGGGCAGCTTGTTGCCGAGCCGCTCGATCAGGTCGAGCAGCGACGCCCGGGAGCGATCGGACATCGGGGTGTTATCTGGTGATCGTTGGCCCAAGAAAACACTTTCGTGGCGACAAGGGGGGTGGATTCAACGGCCGAACACCCGCTGCAAACGACGGGACTCGCCACGGTTGGAGATTTGCGAAGCTCGCTTTTCAGTCACTGTGAGTGAGCGATTCGCCCAACCCGTGAACCACCCATCGCGTTTCGCCTGCTTCTTACCGGAATCTTCACGCTGCGCTGCGAGCAGCACTCGGGCCGCATTAACCCCATCAGGTAAGGTGGTCAGGCTGCGCCCCTCACTCCCACTCGATGGTCGCGGGGGGCTTGCCGGAGATGTCGTAGGTGACGCGCGAGATGCCCTTCACCTCGTTGATGATCCGGCGCGCGCACAGGTCGAGGAACTCGTACGGTGTTGTCAGGTTAAGCCGCCAAAGGCGCAATGACAGGGGGGTGAGCAATCGCTCAAGCCGCCGCGGTCGCCGTTGCCCAAGTGCGATCGGCTTGGGTTCGCAAGAGGCGCAGGGTCGACCGGCGGATCAGGTGTCTTTGAACGTTGAAGTTGCTGTGGAAGGCGGCGTGAGTCGCGAGGAACCGTTGCGCTGAACGCTGCGATTTGAACCTCTGTTGTTTGCGCTCCCGTCGCCGAATGACCAGATGCGAGTTCTCCGCTCGATTGTTGTCGGGCATGCGTCCGGGTCGGTGTCGATCGCTGCAGTGCAGCTCCCGGAGTGCGGCTCGGTAGGAAGCGAGCTTGTCGGTTTTGAAGCTCTCCGGATGGACGCCGTTTCGCTTCAGCAACTTGCGCAGCAAACGCAAGGCGGCGCCGGTATTGCGACGCTTCTGAACGAGCATGTCCAGGACTTCGCCCTCGTCGTCGACCGCGCGCCACAGCCACAGACGCTCACCGCGGATCTTCACGACCATCTCATCCAGCTGCCAGCGGCCGGTCGGCTTGGGTCTCGATCGTCGTAGATTCCTGGCGAAGGCCTGGCCGAACTTCAAGGCCCAGCAGCGGACGGTCTCGTAGCTGGCTTCGATGCCACGCTGCGCCAGCATCTCCTCGACATCCCGGAAGCTGAGGGTGAACCGGAAGTAGAGCCAGCTCGCTACCGGCGAAAACCGCCCTCGCCTGCCGCCAAGCGCAATGCCGGCACGCACCGGCCCTGCCCAGCCGGGTCACTGGCCAGCGAGAATGCCTCTCACCTGCGGAATCAAAGCAGGCCGGCCTGCGACGGCGGTGCCCGCGCGCCGCGCGGCAACCCGGGTCTCGGCCGGCGCCAAGTTTGTGCCCGACCGATGGCCGGTCACGCGAGTCGGCTCGGTTGGGACAGGTGGTTTGAGTCTCCTGTGCGCATTCCGCGGCGGCAGAGGCAGCGCCTTCACAATGCCCCCCCGATCGGTGAACATGATCACAATGACAAGTCTGCCGGAAGCCGGATGTCGCTCTTTGCCGAGCTGAAGCGCCGCAACGTGGTGAAGGTGAGCGCGGCTTACCTGGCGCTGGGTTGGGTCGTGGTCGAAGTCACCACCACCGTCACCCCATTGCTGAACCTGCCCGCCTGGCTGCCGACGGTGGTGCTGTGGATCGGCATCATCGGTTGTCCGTTCGTCGCCGCTTTCGCCTGGGTGTACGAGCTGACCCCGGACGGGCTCAGGCGCGAGGACGCGGTGGGGGCCGAGGGCGGGTCGCCTGCGCCGCGAGCGCGACGCACCGCGCGGCGGCTCGATTACCTCATCTTCGCTTTGGTTGCGCTGGCGATCGCGCTATTCGCCTACGATCGGTTCGGGCAGCGGCCGGCAGCCGTCCCGTCCGCGCCGGCTGTGGCCGAGGCTGGCAGCCAGGCGCAGGCACTCGACGACCGGCCGGCCATAGCGGTGCTGCCGTTCGACAATCTATCGTCCGATCCCGAGCAGGCCTTCTTCGCCGATGGCCTGGCGGAGGATCTGATCACGCGCCTGGCGAGCTGGCGTGCCTTTCCGGTGATCGCGCGCAATTCCAGTTTCCAGTACCGCGGTGGCAACGTCGACCTCGCGCGGGTCAGCGCGGCGCTGGGCGCCCGCTACCTGGTGCAGGGCAGCGTACGGCGCGCGGACAACCGAATCCGGGTGACGGCCAAGCTCATCGACGCCAGCTCGGGCGAGCACGTCTGGGCGAACACGTACGATGGCGAAATCGCCGACGTATTTGCGCTGCAGGACGAGCTCGGCGGCCAGATCGCGGCGGAGATGGTGATCGACCTGAACCGAGCGGAGGCTGAGCGGGCCCAGCAGCGCGGCACGGAAGACCTTGAAGCCTGGAGCCTGTACCAGTTGGGGTTACAGGACGCCGATCGGTACTCGCGCGAAGGTTTCGCCGCGGCACGCGAGCAGTTCGCGGCGGCCGCGGATCGGGATCCGCGCTTTGCCACGCCGCTGGCGCAGCTGGTGTTTGTCAACCTGTGGGAGGTGGTGCTGGGCTGGAACGAGACGCCGGTCGAGACCATCGCCGCGGCGCTCGAGGTGGCTCGCCGGGCCACGTCGCTCGACCCGCGCGATCCGGCGGCCCAGGCGGCGCTCGGCTGGGCTTACGTGATGAGTGGCGATATCGACAACGGGCTGACGGCGGCCCGGCGTGCCGTGGAACTCAACCCCAGCATGCCGGAAGCCTGGGGCTGGCTGAGCTGGAACCTGCTGGTCGCGAGCGACGCCAAGGGCTGCATCGAAGCAGCACTTCGTGCGCAGCGCCTCAACCCGCTCGGCACCATGTCGTCCATCGTCAACGACAACCTGTCGCAGGCGTACTGGCAGCTGGGCGACTACGACGCCGGGCTGCATGCCGCCCGCCGCCTGCTGGCCGAGCTGCCCGAGTATTTTCTCGGCCATGTCTTCGTTGCGATGAACGCAGTGGGGCTCGGCCGCGTCGACGAGGCCCGCGCGGCGATCGAGGAGGCCCGCCGGGCCTACCCAGATCTGTCACTTGAGTTCGTGCAGGGCATGTACGGCGTCGCCCGGCCGGAGATCGACGCCCGGCGCAACGCGGCGTTGCGGCAGGCGGGACTGGAATAGGCCGGGCGGATCGGGAATTCGAACCACCTGTCCAGGCCGAGCCGGTTCGCACGGTGGGCCGAATGTCGAGCCCAAACCTCTGCCGCCAGCGGCCCACGCCCGGCTACCGCTTCGATCGGACCCCGGACTGATCACCTCGCCCGCGCTAGCGCACCCAGGTCCCCAATTGCCTCCGGCACACCCGCAGCACTCCCGCCCTCGTGCTCGGACTTTGACAGCAACGAGCGTTTGAACATCCTATCCAGCCGCCCAGCACCTGCGTGAGCGCAGCCGGGTTGGTGGCCAGCAGGAACCGCAACGCATGTGGCAGCGAAAGCACCCATTGACGCAGCGGCCGCTCCGGCAGCACCTCATCGGCCAGCAGCGCCGCGGTCTCGGCCATGCGGCGTGCACCGCAGGAGGGGCAGAACCCGCGCTTCTTGCAGCTGAACGCGAAGAGCTTCTCGGCGTGGCAGTTCTCGCAGCGCAGGCGGAGGAAGCCTTCTTCCAGTCGCCCGCACTTCAGATACGCGTCGAACTCCTGCTCGATGTAGTCCGGGAGTGGTCGGCTCGCGAAGCGCGTGGGCATTGAGCGCACGCACCTGTACCGCAAGCTCCGTTCGCTGGGAGTGGATTTCCGCCAGGCGGACGACTGAAGAAGGGGTTAGGGGATAGGGGATAGTCGGAGAGCAGCCCAGAGCGATAAAGTGGGCCGTCAGGATGTCGTGCGAGCACGGCTATAGGCAAGTCGGTGCTCGCCAAGGGGTGTACAAGGGGGTCGCGGAGCCTGTACTGATCACAGTTGTTCCGACCCTCGGTTTCAATCCTGTCGGAGTTCGCCATGAATCGAAAATACATGCTTGGAAACGGCGTGCTGTGGGCCGCCGCCATAGTCGGTTCTGCAATGCTCGGTGCGCCGACCACATTGACTGCGCTTTTGCTTCCCTCGCTGGCCGTCATCTCCCTGCTGGCGGCGATTCCAAGAGCCTCGACGAAACACTGAGTCGCGTTCAAAAGTGACTCTTGCCGACGAAAGACAAACCTCGAGTCGAGTTCGGCCCGCTTCTTCCAGGAATCTCCGAGCTGCATCTACCCTCGCGCCAGCGCACCATGAAGCGCAGAGCGACCCCTCACTCCCACTCGATGGTCGCGGGGGGCTTGCCGGAGATGTCGTAAGTGACGCGCGAGATGCCTTTCACCTCGTTGATGATCCGGCGCGCGCACAGGTCGAGGAACTCGTACGGCAGCCGCGCCCAGCGGGCCGTCATGAAGTCCACCGTCTCCACCGCGCGCAGCGCGATGACGTAATCGTAGCGGCGGCCGTCGCCCATAACGGCGACCGAACGCACCGGGAGGAACACGGCAAAGGCCTGGCTCGTCTGGTCGTAGAGCCCGTGCGCATGCAGTTCGTCGATGAAGATCCTGTCGGCTTTGCGCAGCAGATCGGCGTACTGCATCGAGACTTCGCCCAGTATGCGCACGCCGAGGCCCGGGCCCGGGAACGGGTGCCGGAACACCATCGAGCGCGGCAAGCCGAGTTCGAGGCCGAGGCGACGCACCTCGTCCTTGAACAGTTCACGCAACGGCTCGACCAGCTTGAGCTTCATGTGCTCGGGCAGGCCGCCCACGTTGTGGTGGCTCTTGATGACATGCGCCTTGCCCGTCTTCGCGCCCGCGGATTCGATGACGTCGGGGTAGATCGTGCCCTGCGCCAGCCAGCGCACGCCTGCGAGCTTGTTCGACTCCTCGTCGAAC